>DATEIG010000561.1:0-11279 GCA_035279185.1 Mycobacterium sp. | reverse complement strand
GGTCGAGTCAGGCCAGCGGCCTGACACCACGAAGCCTTTGAGCGCACCGCGCGCGTGGAAGGGAGCGATTTCGATCGCTCGACCGGACCCCGTATCCATCTCGCCTCCGCGCCTGAAATCGTTGACGTGTTCGGGCATCGTCGACACCGCACCGGGTCGATTTGCTCAGCATGAGCCAGCTTTGACTGGGGCGCAAGACGACACGTGTACTAGCGGTCGACTTTGGCCCGCACTCTCAGCACCACACGGAAGGAACCCGCCGCCGAAACGGGGCCGAACTCGTGGGAGTCAGCGGCGCCCGGCGCGCCGGCGTTGTCGGAGCGGGCGTCGAAGATCGCGGTGCGCCCGGAACCGTGGACGTCGCCGACGCGCTTGACGAGCCAGCGCGATGACCGTCTCGGGTCACGGAATACGCGCAACTGGTCGCGCCGGACACCGCCGCCGCGGACGGCGAGCAGCCCGTCTCCGGGGCCCAGCGTGGGACGCATGGAGTCGTCGACGACGGTGAAACGGCGGATCGGCAACCAGCGGAGCCGATGGTTATCGCCCATGTGCTGAGGGTAGGTTAAAGCCATGCTGCATCGACTCTTTGCCAACGCAACCCCCGCCCATGCCCACTGCGACCTGTACTGCGGTGTCTACGATCCGGCCCAGGCCAAAATCGAGGCGCTGTCGTGCCTGAAGACGATTCAGAAGTACCACGACTCGGACGACGATCACTTCAAGGCCCGCGCGATCATCATCAAGGAGCGTCAGGCCGAAGAGGTCAAGCATCACCTCATGGTGCTGTGGGCCGACTTCTTCACCAAGGACCACTTCGAGCAGTTCCCGAATCTGCACCAGCTGTTCTGGGACGGCGTGCACGGCGCCGGGGATGTGAAGAAGTCGCTCGACGCCGCGGTCGCCGAGAAGCTGCTCAAGACGATCGACGAGATCGCCGACATCTTCTGGCAGACCGACAAGGGCAAGCAGATGGGCGTCTACCCGCCCGCGTGAGTGTTCGACACGAAGAAGCCGCCGGTCGCCCGGCGGCTTTTTTCATGCCTGGAACAGACCGGGAATGTCAGAACAGGACGATGAGGGCGAGCACGCCCAGAAGAACGAGCGCGATCAGGCCGGCCCGCACACAGGCCATCAGCTGACCCCGCGTGTAGACGTGTGACGACGACTGCCACTCAGACGACGCGGCGGAACCGGATCCGTACGGATGCGTCGCCATTTACAAGCCCCTGACCAGCACGTTCAATTACCCACCCCCGTGAGATCGATCACAACCGATGTTGTGACGCCGATCATAACCCTTTGCGGGGTGGGGATGAAATCGGACCGCCTGGGCAGCAAAGGTTAGCGCGCCAATCGATTTCGCTCGAAGCGAAGCCGCCTGTTGATCACTGTTCGATAACGGCGGCAGGTTATCCACAGCAGTGCCAAGGAAACGCACAGACTGAGAAGCTCAGAGGGTCGTCCGCCATCTCTTGGCCTGTGGATGAACCTGTGGAAACTGTGGATAGCCGCACATTGCTGCTTGACGTGTGTCGACAAATGGCCGCATCTAGCATGAGGGCATGACCGGCCCAGCAAGCATCCGGGAAGTCGACGTATCAGCCGTTCCGACGCAATTCGACGACTCTGTCGTGCTACTCGATGTGCGCGAGAACGACGAGTGGCAGCGCGGCCATGCCGACGGGGCGCTGCACATCCCGATGGGCGAGATTCCCGCGAGGATGTCCGAGATCGACCCGAATGCGACGCTGTTCGTGGTCTGCCACCTCGGTGGGCGTTCCATGCGGGTGGCCCGCTACCTCGCCCAGAACGGCTATGAGCCGATCAACGTCGGCGGGGGGATGCAGGCATGGTCGGATGCGGGCAGGCCGGTCGTCACCGACGGTGGCGGCCCCGGCACCGTCTGAGCCACCGTCGCTAGGCTGGTCGGATGATCCAGGTGTGTTCCCGCTGCGGGACGCGGTGGAACGTGCGCGACCGGCAGCGCGTGTGGTGCCCTCGATGTAACGGCACCCTGCTCGCGCCCTCGGCCTCGGCGCCGCCGTCGGCCCCGTCGCAGTGGAGTGCACCCACGGCCGCACCCGCGATCCGCCCCAGCGGCGGCAAGGGTGAGCAGAAGGGCCCGCCGCAACTGCCTGCCGGCTACCGCTGGGTCGCCGTCCGCCCCGGCGCCGCGCCGCCCCCGCGCCGTCGCCCGCGCAACTTCGGCCCGACGCCGCGGTATGCGGCCATCCCGCGGTGGGGACTCGTCGACCGGTTCGACACCGCGCCGTCGGCGCAGGAAACCGAACCACGTCGTGGCCCCTCGATCGCTGCGCTGCGCGCGACCATGCTGGCAACGATCACCGTGCTGGGCGTTGCCGCCTTCGTGCACATCGTCCGCTACGCGCTGTTGATCATCAACCGCGACGTCTTGCTCAATCCCGTGGTGGCGTGGGTCGCCACATGGTTCGGGGTCGTGGTCAGCGTGGCCGCGCTGTTCCTCCTGTTCGCCACCTTCGTGCTTCTGACGAACTGGTTGATCGCCCGACGTGCTGCGGCATTCAAACATGTTGGGCGCGAGGAACATCGACCGCTGTGGGCGCTGCGCGCGGGCTGCCTCGTGCCGTTCGTCAACCTGGCATGGGCACCGGTGTTCGTGCTCGAGCTCGCCCACGTCGAGGATGCCGTCGCCCGCGTGCGCAAGCCGATCGCGATCTGGTGGGTGGCGTGGGCGCTGTCCACCGCCGTGTCCGTGTTCGCGATCGCGACCAGCTTCACGACCGACGCCCAGGGCATCGCCGACAACACCGTGACGACGATCGTCGCCTACCTGATCGCGATGGCGACGATGGTTCTCGTGGCCCGCGTCCTCCTCGGCTTCGAGCGCCGCCCCGTGGCGAAACCGGCGAAGCGGTGGGTGATCGTCGCGGACCAATCTTCGGCGGAATCGGGTGCCCCGGTTGAGTCCGAAGGCCAGAACCCGGCAGCATAGCCGTATGAACTCGGGCGACGCCGGAGACGGCACCGACCCAAGCGGCCACCCGTTCGTGGTGGCGCACCGGGGTGCGTCGGCCGAACGCCCTGAACACACCCTGGCCGCCTACGAGCTGGCCCTGCAGGAGGGCGCCGACGGGGTGGAGTGCGACGTCCGCCTGACCAAGGACGGACACCTGGTGTGCGTGCACGACCGCCGGGTCGATCGCACCTCGAACGGCAGCGGCCTCGTCAGCGAGATGACGCTCGCCCAGTTGAAGGAGCTCGACTACGGCTCGTGGCACGCCAGTTGGCGTGCCGACGGCTCGCAGGGCGACACCGGCTTGCTCACCCTCGATGATCTGGTGTCACTGGTACTGGACTGGAACCGCCCGGTGAAGCTCTTCATCGAGACGAAGCACCCGGTGCGCTACGGCGCGCTGGTGGAGAGCAAGGTGCTGGCGCTGCTGCACCGATACGGGATCGCGTCACCCGCGTCGGCGGACCTGTCGCGGGCGGTGGTGATGTCGTTCTCGGCGGCAGCGGTGTGGCGGATCCGCAGGGCGGCGCCGATGCTGCCCACGGTCCTGCTCGGCGAGACCTCCCGCTATCTCGGCGGCAGCGCGGCCACGACGGTCGGCGCCACCGCCGTCGGGCCGTCGATCGCGACGCTGCGGGAGCACCCCGAATTGGTGGACCGGGCGGCCGCGCAGGGCCGGGCCCTGTACTGCTGGACCGTCGATCACTACGAGGACGTCCGGTACTGCCGCCAGGTCGGGGTGGCCTGGGTGGCGACCAACCATCCGGGACGCACCAAGGACTGGCTCCAGAACGGGTTGACCGGCGCAGGCCGCGACTAGTTCGGGCTAGCGGATGGCGCCTGCCTCCAACACATCCGGTGGCACGGGGGTATCCGCCTTCAGCGCGGTGAACAACTTGTCGGCGACCTCCTCATCCCAGACGACGACGGAACCCGAACCGCTGTCGGTGAATTCGCCGATCGGCACGGTCGTGGTGGTGATGTCGCCGGACAGCGCGTACGCCAACCGGGCGAGGTCCCAAACGTGGGCACCCTCGTCGACGGTCAGCGAGTCAGCCGCCGCGTTGGCCATCGGGTACCAGCGCAACGGGTTGAGCAGGACGGCGGGGCTGGCCGCGCGGTGCATCAGCGTCGACATGAACTGCCGTTGATTGACCATCCGGTCGAGGTCGGCACGCGGGGTCGCGCGCGTGCGCACATAGCCAAGTGCGTTGCGGCCGTCCAGTTTCTGGCAACCGGCGGGAAGATCGATGCCCGCGAGCGGATCGGAGATCGGTTCCTGGGGACACATCGTCACCCCGCCGACGGCGTCGACAAGCCGTGCGAAACCGTCGAATTCGACCTCGGCGTAATGGTCGAGCCGGATCCCGGTCGCCCGTTCGACGGTCTGCGCGAGCAGGGGGGCGCCGCCGAAGGCGAAGGACGCGTTGATCTTGTCGGTCCCGTAGTCGGGGATCTCGACGTACGAGTCGCGGGGGATCGACACCATCGTGGTGGGGGTGTCCGACCACAGCGCGGGCACGTGCACCAGCATGATCGTGTCGGTGTGCCCGTTGCCGATGTCGCCGCCGGTGCCCAGTTCGATCTGCTGTTCGGGGGTCAGGTTCTGCCTGCTGTCGGATCCGACGAGCAGCCACGTGGTGCCCTTACCCTCGCCTGGTCGGTCGGGATAGGCGACCAGCGCCGGTATCCGGTGCAACTTCGTGTCGATCCAGAACGCGGTGCCGATCAGTCCCACAACGGCGAGGACGAGCACCGCGAACAGGCTGAGCGCGACGCGGCGCATGCGGCGCTTCGGCGTCACCGGAAGCGGCGGCGGAAGAGGCTGTCGCACAGGCGGATTGGGCCGCCGCGGCGGTGGCGGCTGATACTGAGGCGCCTGCGGCGGATACACAGGCGGCGACGGGGGACGCCTCGCCGGTGTCGGGGGGTTGGGCGGCCACACCGGTGGCGGTCGGTTGGGGTCGCGGCGGATCACCTGCGACGGCTCGCGCCGCCGCGGTGGCGGGGGACGCCGGTCGCCGTTCACGAGAGAGAATGTACGCGGCCCGGCTAGGTCAGCCAGCCGAGATGCTCGGCCAGCAGCAGATATCCGACGAACGCCACCGTGTCGATGACGCCGTGCGCGATGATCAGCGGCCACAACCGCCCGGTGCGCCGCCACGCGTAACCGAACACCAGGCCCATCACCGCGTTGCCGAGGCCCGCGCCCCAGCCTTGGTAGAGGTGGTACGCGCCGCGCAGCAGGCTCGAGAGGACCAGTGCGGCCGTGGGGTTGACCCGCAGCTGCTGCAAGCGGGTCAGCAGCCACCCGACCACGATGACCTCTTCGGCCCAGCCGTTGGCGAACGCGAGCAGGATCAGCACCGGGATGTGCCACCACGAGTGGTTCTGTGTCGACGGCACCACCGAGACGCTCAGGCCGAGCGCGCGGGCCGCGACGTACAGGCCGAGGCCGGGCAACCCGATGAGGGCCGCGAGGCCGAGGCCGCCGAGCACATCGGAGCGCCACCGCAGGCGGCCCAGCCCGATTGTGGCCAGCCCGATCCCGCTGCGCCACAACAGGTACAGCCCGAGCGCCCCCCACGCGATCAGCTGGGCGACGCGGGCCAGGTTGAGGCCGAGATTGATGAGGTCGAACGGCGACAGCCGCGGGTTGAGCGCGACGGTCTGCTTGGACAGGTTCAGCAGGATGGCCTCGACGAGGTCGAGGACAGCGGTGTAAGCGCTCATGCCGAACGTCACCGCCAGCACGACGGCGATCTCGATGCGCACTGCGCGCCGGTCGGCCTGGGTCAGGTCCTCGGGCGCGCTCACCGAAGCTACGGTAGCGGGCGCTTGGCGCGAAGCCCGTTCAGGAACGGGCAGCCCATCAGGATCCGGATCGCCTGGGACAGCCCGGTGACGTCGTCGACCGGTTTGGTGAAGGGCAGACGGACGTCGTGGTCGCCTTCGTCGTTCTCCACCCGCAGCCGCACGCCGTACCGGTCGAGTCCGAGCGGCCGCACGCGTCCGCGCCGCAGTGTCCGGGGCAGCCGGTCGGCGAGGCGCTCGATGACGTCTCGGTGCGCCACCTCGAGGTGCTGCAGCCAGCACGACTCCATCACGCAGAACGGATCGGGCTGCGCGGCGAGAAGCGCGCCGACGCCGACGGCCTCCGCGCCGGTCGAGTCGGCGACGACGACGGACTCCACCTCGAGCCGCAACAGGGTCAGCCGGAGGTCACCTTCGGCATTGTCAGCGGTATTGACCTGCAGCAGTGCGGGATTGGGGTCGGCTTCGGCGATCAAGTCGAGCAGCTCGGCGGTCTCCGCGGCCGGAACGAAGTGGACGCGGCCGCGAATCCACACCAGCGAGCGGACCGGTTCGCGAAGGGGCAGCGGCGCGTAGTCGGTCATCTCGAGCACCGCAGGTACACCGGCGACGTCTGCGTCGACGGATATCGCGGCGACGGGAATTGTGACCGCGAAGGAGCCGTCGTCGAGGAGGTGGTGCACCGGGCTCGCGATCGGTTCGGTGCCCTCGATCGCGAGCATCGCGCCTCCCGCTCGCGCACAGGTACTGCGGATCCGCTCGGCCGTCGTCGGTGCCGTCGTCGCTGCCGGTGCCGTCATCGCATCGCCTTCCCGTAGATAAGGTGAGCCTAACTTAGCTAACCCTAACTCGACCGGCAAGACGTACCCGTTAGGGTTGATCCGTGCCGCGCATCGCCTACCTCGGACCGCAGGGGACGTTCACGGAGGCGGCCCTGATCCGAATCGCGGACGGCGGCATGGTGCCCGGTGGCAGTGCGTCGGACGACCTGACGCCGCTGCCGACCGACAGCACCACGGCAGCGCTCGAGGCGGTGCGGTCCGGCGACGCCGACTACGCGTGCGTGCCGATAGAGAACTCGATCGAGGGTTCGGTGCTGCCGACGCTGGACAGCCTGGCGAGCGGTTCCGAACTGCAGATCTTCGCCGAGCTCACCCTCGACGTCGCGTTCACGATCGTCGTGCGTCCCGGAGCCGCCGCAGCGGACGTCAAGACGGTCGCGGCGTTCCCGGTGGCCGCCGCCCAGGTGCGCCGGTGGCTGGCCGCCAACGTTCCCGACGCCCAGGTGATCCCGGCCAACTCCAACGCCGCGGCGGCTGCTGATGTGGCCGAGGGCCGCGCAGACGCGGGCGTGAGCACCGCACTCGCCGCCCAGCGCTACGGATTGGCCGCGCTGGCGTCCGACGTCGTCGACGAGCCGAACGCGCGGACACGGTTCGTCCTCGTCGGCACGCCGGGCCCGCCGCCGCCCAGCACAGGCGCAGACCGGACGTCGGTGGTGCTCGAACTCGAGAACGTCCCCGGGGCGCTGGTGTCCGCGATGACCGAGCTCGCGATCCGCGACATCGATCTGACCCGCATCGAATCGCGGCCGACGCGCAAGAAGCTCGGCACCTACATCTTCTTCCTCGACTGCGTCGGTCACATCGACGACGATGCTGTCGGCGAGGCACTCAAAGCGCTCCACCGTCGTTGTGCAGATGTGCGATATCTGGGGTCATGGCCGACGGGGTCGGCAGCAGGAGCAAGGCCACCGCAGCTCGACGAGGCGTCGCGCTGGTTGACGGGGCTGCAGGAGGGCAGGCGATGAGCGGACGGCTCGTGCTGGTCCGCCACGGTCAGTCACACGGCAACGTCGAGCGGCGCCTCGACACCCGTCCACCGGGCGCGGAGCTCACCGATCTGGGACGCGATCAGGCGCGCACCTTCGCCCGCAACTGGCAGCACGAGATCGGTCTGGTGGCGCACTCCGTCGCGGTGCGCGCCTCACAGACCGCCGCGGAGATCGGCGGCGAGCGCGGGCTGGCGCCCCAACAGCTCGACGGCATCTACGAAGCTCAGGTCGGCGACCTCGAGGACCGCAGTGACGACGCCGCGATCGAGGAGTTCCAGGCCGTCTACCACCGGTGGCACCAGGGCGATCTGGACGCGCGCCTGGCGGGCGGCGAGAGCGGCCGCGAGGTCCTCGACCGGTGCGTGCCGGTGATCACGCAGCTGCGGATGCGCTACCTCGACGACGACTCATGGCACCGCGACATCGTCGTGGTCAGCCACGGCGCGGCGATCAGGCTGACTGCCGCGACGCTGGCGGGCGTCGACGCGGGCTTCGCCCTCGAGCATCACCTCGGCAACGCCGAATCCGTGGTGCTGGCGCCGATCACCGACGGCAGGTGGAGCTGTCTGCACTGGGGCGAGCTGGCGCCGCCGTTCTATCCGGAGGCCGAGCCTCACCCGGTCGAGGACGCCCTGTCCTCAGCCGACCCGATGGGCTGAGCGCACACGCAGCCGATCGCGTCGCAGTCGACGACGAACGCGTGCGCGATGTCAGGCATGACGCAGTCGGCCTCGGTGCACTCCGACCGCTGCAGCGCGTGGAGGATCACGGTGCCGTGGCAGTGGTCGAGGTCTCCTCGACATCCGCGGCAGTCGCTGTCCATGGCCCCTTGATAGCACCACCGGGGGACAATCCGCGGTTGCCGCGCTGGGATGGTCAGGCCCAGCCGAGTTCGTGCAGTCGCTCGTCGTCGATGCCGAAGTGGTGAGCGATCTCGTGGATCACCGTGATCGCGACTTCGTCGACCACCTGCTCCTCCGTCTCGCAGATGTCCAGCAGGGCCTCGCGGTAGATCGTGATGGTGTCGGGGAGCGAGCCCGCGTACCACGAGTCGCGCTCGGTCAGCGCGGTGCCCACGTACAGCCCGAGCAGATCGGGTTCCTCCGGGTTGCGCGGCTCGACCAACACGACGACGTTGTCGATCGCAGCGGCCAGGTCGGGCGGAATCAGATCGAGCGCATCGGACACCAGTTCCTCGAACCGCTGCGCGCTCATCCGCACGGGCACCGGACTACGCCGGAGGCGGCGGAATCACGGCCTCGGCGGGTGGCGGTCACGGAGCCGGTCCCGGGGCGGGAGCGGGCGGCGGGGCGCCCGCATCGGCAGGCGGTGGCGGAGCGTCAGCAGGCGGCGCCGCGGCGTCGGCCGGTGGTGGCGGCGCCTCGCCCGGCGGAGGCCCGTTCATGAACGTGTTACCGGGGGCGGGCGCAGCGGGTGTCTGCGTCGCCGTGTTCTGCGACTGGCCGTGCTGGGTCGACTGCGTGGACTGACCGGACTGGCTCGACTGGTTCGAGCTGGTCGAGTCGCTCTGGTCGTAGGCGCCGCTGCTCTGGCTCGCCGAGGACGTGTCGGGCATCGGGATCGGCGGGAAGTTCAACCGCTCCTCGGGGATGTCCGGCGGCGGGATCGGAGGCTGACCGTTGATCTGCAGCGGGCCCTTGGCGCTGTTGAGCAGCGTCGACCAGCCGCCGTTGCCGAGGGTGGTGCCGATGCTGCACGACACCTGGTGGCTGCCCGCCGCCCAGCTCGGCGGCGAGATCGTGCTGTAGATCAGTGTCAGCGTGGTGCTGCGCAGCTGGATGGGCGCCAGGTAGGCGTCGGTCATGCGCGTGCAGGCGTCCTTGACGAACGCATCCTGCTCGGGCTCCGGCGGCAGTCCGTTGGGGAACTTCTCGGCGACGTTGACGGCGCCGGTCACCTCCATGGCGTGCGGGCCCGCGCAGTCCACCGGGATGTCGGTCGGCTGGTTGGTCGACGGGTCGATGCCGAGGCAGGTGCCCGCGGGCCACACCTTGGACTGGTCCACCTCGGCGACCTTGCCCTGGAAGGCCAGCTGGGTGCCGTTGGGCCCCGGCAGTTGCAGACCGCAGAGCATGCGCCGCTCGCCCGCCTGCTTCCACGCCTTGTCGCCCGACCACATCATCGAGACGGTGAAGCGGCTGTTGGGGTCGAACCGGTCGCCGAGATAGCGGCGCACCGCCACCTGGCACTGCTCCTGGCTGATCTGCTGGATGCGTGCGGGCGACGGAGGGGCGGCGTCGGGCCCGTACTCGCTGCCGGGGAAGGTCCGCATGTCGACCGACTCGGCGACCTCGAAACGGTGGTCACCCTTGCAGTCCACGACCTCGGCGGCGTCGGGGTTGCGCTCCGGCCAGTTCAGGCAGTCGCCCCCTTTGGCCTTGCCGAAGGTCTCGGCGCCGCGCAGCCCGAGTGCGATGGAACCGGCGGGTCCCGCGCCGACACCGTCGCCGCGCGGCAGCGCCGTCAGCACGCCTGCGATCAGCAGCCCGCCCAACGCGGTGAGGAGCAGCGCGCGACGGGTGGAGGTGGCGTGCAGACTGCGCCACCACGTCACCTTGGACGGGTGGGCCTCTGCCACCGATTTTGTCGGCCTGGCGGTCGTATCGACCCGCTCCGGTGCATCCAACATCCGCTCTATTGTGACAGGCGCGCCGACCCCTGTGACAAGTGAGGCGGATGTAACGTTATGGGGTTGTGCCCCCACCGGTAGGGTTGCGCCGTGATCGACCTGAAACTGCTGCGTGAAAACCCCGATGCGGTGCGGGCCTCACAGCGTGCCCGCGGTGAAGATCCCGGCCTCGTCGACGCCCTGCTGAAGGCCGACGCGGACCGTCGCGCGGCGGTGTCGTCCGCCGACAACCTGCGTGCCGAGCAGAAGACGGCGAGCAAGAAGGTCGGAGCGGCGTCGAAGGAGGACCGGCCGGCACTTCTCGAGCACGCCAAGCAGCTCGCCGAGACGGTCAAGGCGGCAGAGGCCGAGCAGGCCGACGCCGAGAAGGCGTTCACCGCCGCGCACATGGCGATCTCGAACGTCATCATCGACGGGGTGCCGTCTGGCGGCGAGGACGACTTCACGGTCCTCGACACCGTCGGTGAACCGCCCGCCATCACGGATCCGAAAGACCATGTGGCGCTTGGTGAATCGCTGGGCTTGTTCGACCTGGAGCGCGGCGGCAAGGTGTCCGGCGCGCGGTTCTACTTCCTCACCGGTTACGGCGCGCTGCTGCAACTGGGGCTCATGCAGCTCGCGGTCAGGCTGGCGACCGGCAACGGCTTCACGCTCGTCATCCCGCCCGTGCTGGTCCGGCCCGAGATCATGGAGGGCACAGGATTTCTCGGCGCCCACAGCGAGGAGGTGTACCGGCTCGAGGCCGACGACCTCTACCTCGTCGGCACCTCGGAGGTGCCGCTGGCCGGTTATCACTCCGGCGAGATCCTCGACCTGTCCGACGGTCCGCGCCGCTACGCGGGCTGGTCGTCGTGCTTCCGTCGCGAGGCGGGCAGCCACGGCAAGGACACCCGAGGCATCATTCGCGTGCACCAGTTCGACAAGGTCGAGGGGTTCGTCTACTGCAAGCCCGAGGACGCCGAGGCCGAACACCGGCGACTGCT
>DATEIG010000560.1:0-3961 GCA_035279185.1 Mycobacterium sp. | reverse complement strand
GATCCGCACCTATATGGGCGGCCGGGCGATGACGATCGCGGGCGGCACATCCGAGATCACCCGCAATACGATCGCCGAGCGCATTCTCGGCCTGCCGCGCGACCCCCTGCTGAAGTAGCCCCTCAGTTTGTTCCCGCGGGGACCGTCAGGTTCGGCACCGTTCGGATGTCGGGCAGCTCCAACACCCGCCAGCACGCCGCGGCGACGTAGTCGGCACGGGCCTCGCCGAGCACCGGGGACGCCAGCCCGACGAACTTGTCGTGCAGCTGCTCGTCGGTCATCGGGTTGTCGGGCGTGCCGAGGTTGTGTTCGACATGGCGCTCCAGTGTCCGCCCGTCGGTCAATGTCACGACGACACGGGCGGAGTCCTTGCTCTGAGCATCATCGGTGTGGACGCGAATCCTGCTGCGCAGAGCGACAACCGCGGGATCGGCGACCCGCTCGTCGGTGAACTGCTCGAGCAGGGCCGCTCCATCGGCGAGCGCGACCGCGAGCACGTGGTAAATGCTGAACTTGCCCTGCAGACCCGTCTGCGGCTCGGTCAGACCCGTCGTCGTCTTGACGTAGTCGTGCACATAGGCGTCGATCGAGCCGACGTCCGCGGCTGTCAGCGAGTGCTCCGCGCGCAGTTCCAGAAGCGCCTGCGCGGGTGGGTGGGTGAGCGATCCGCACGCATAGGGCTTGAAACCGTCGCGGGGCAGGTACCACATGTCGCCCAGACCCTCGATGGCGCGCGACGGCACCGGATCGGGCGAGAACAGATGCAGGAAACCGCGGCGGCCCTCGATCGACTCCGGGCTGGACGTGAAACCGTCGCGTGCCAGGAAGCCGGACAGCAGCCCGTCCATCGCGGCCTTGCCCGGATGCAACGACTTGCCCATCGATCCGTAGACCGCTTTCATGCCCGCGGCCTGGGTCGCGCCGGTGCCGATCGCCGCGAGCGTCTGCTCGGCTGAGAGCCCCAGCAGCCGCGCGGTCGCCGCGGCCGCGCCGATGTGTCCGACAGTCCCGGTGACGTGCCAGCCCGCGTCGTAGTGCCCCGGCCCTGCTGCGACGGCGACCCGGGTCTGCACCTCGAATCCGGCGACAAACGCGTCGATCGCTGCTTGGCCCGACACCGGGACCAGTTCTGCCGCGGCGGCGATTGCGGGCCACAGCGGGGCGCTGCCGTGGATCGTGGTCCGGTCGGGATTGAACGTGTCGTCGAAATCGAGAACGTGCGAGGCGATCCCGTTGGCCATGGCGGCGTAGCCGGCTCCGGCGCGCTGCCGGGTGCCGACGATAGGCGCGGTGCGGGTGCCGTCCCCCGGATCCAGAACCGCGATTCCCGTCCGGGCGCGATGGCACTCGACGGTCGCCGACCCCGCGATGGTGCAGCCCAGCCAGTCGACGAGACACCGGACGGCCTGGTGGACCACCTCGGTAGGGAGGTCCTCGATGCTCAGCGCAGCGGCGAACTCGGCGAGCGCCCGGCTGATCGCCCGATCCTCGGTCACCGATCTACCGCCCTTCGCGTCTGTATTACGGAAATTATTTCTGTTATACAGATTACATGGCCACTTCTCCGCCTGCCTACGACGATCGCACCTCCGCCGAAACCCGGACCCTGCTGGATTTCGTGTCGGGTACCCCGGCCGGTTCGATACCCGACAATGTGGTGCACGAGAGCGCCCGCTGCCTGCTCGACCACCTCGGGCTGGCCATCGCGGGGGCGGAGGAACCCGCCGCGGCCATCGCGCGGGCGCAGTGCCTTGTGCTCGGCGGGCAACCTCAGGCCAGGGCACTCGGCACCGCCGACCGACTGCGCATCACCGACGCCGCGCTGGTCAACGGGATCGCCTGTCATGCACTGGATTTCGATGACACACACGTTCCGACGATCCTGCATCCGACCACGCCGCTCTACGCGGCGGGTGCCGCGCTGGCCGAGTGGCGCGGCAGCAGGGGCATCGACCTGCTGGCCGCCCATGCCCTCGGCTACGAACTCGCCGCGCGGGTGAGCAACGCGCTCTACCCCGAGCACTACGACGCAGGCTGGCACATGACCGGCACCACGGGCGCCCTGGCGTCGGCGACGGTGGCGATCAGGCTTCTCGGCCTTGACGGCGTCACCGCCACACACTGCCTGAGCATCGCGGCCACGCAAGCCTCCGGACACCGCGAGCAGTTCGGCACGATGACCAAGCCGTTCCACGCCGGCCACGCCGCGCAAGCCGGGGTGTGGGCCGGTCTGCTGGCCGCAGGCGGGTTCACCGGTGCACCGGATCCCCTTCAGGGACGCCGCGGCATGTTCGCGGTGATGTCGTCGGCCGCCACACCCGCAGATCTCGTCGACGGGCTCGGTGAGCGGTGGCAGATCTTCGACAACGGGGTCAAGCCGTACGCATGCGGCGTCGTCATTCACCCCGCCATCGACGCGGTGCGCGACCTCACGGTGCGCAAGGGGCTGACTGCAGACCGGATCGACAAGATCACGCTGCGCGTACACCCGCTCGTCCGCGAGCTCACCGGAAAGACCGACCCGCGAACGGGTTTGGAGGGCAAGTTCTCGGTGACCTTCGCCTGCTCCATCGCGCTGCTCGACGGCAGGGCCGCCGAAGCGGAGTTCTCCGACACCGCGGTTCACCGCGACGACGTCCGCGCGTTGATGGCCAGAATCGACGTCGTTCCCGATGCGGATGTTCCGCATACCCAGGCCGGCGCCAGCGCGCTGACCGCCGACGGGGAAACAGTGGAGACGTGGGTCGATCACGCGCGCGGCACCCCGGGCAACCGTCTCTCAGACGACGAGTTGACGGAGAAGTTCCACGGGCTCGCTGACGGCGCGATCGGCCGCGAGCGGGCGGAAAGGCTTGCCGCGGCGGTGTTCTCGTTGAGCACGGGCGGTGATGTCGACGCGATGCTCGAACTCACCACGCCTGCGACGCGCTGACGACCTGGGCGCCGTCGCAGTCGACGCGCACCACGGTGCCGGTCACCTCGGCGGCGTCGGCGAAGGCCAGGCGCACGACCTGTGCCGCAATCTCGGCGCGGCAGCGATCGAGCTCCGGACCCTCTGAGTCGACCCCGGGCGACACCGCGTTGACGGCCACGTCGTCGTCACGCAGAGCCGCCGCCAGGGCGACCGTGAGACCCAGCAGGCCGTGTTTGGCGGCCGAAAGATGCACGCGCTCAGGGTCGCCTGCGAGCGCGTTGCGGCCGAGGATGTTGACGATGCGCCCGCCCGGCGTGAGGGCAGGCAACGCATGCCGGACACAACGGAACGCGCCGTCGAGGGTGACGGCACGAACCTGGTACCAGTCGTCCTCGGTGATGGTGTCGAGGCGTTGGCGCGGACGGTAGGACGCGTTGTTGACCAGGACCCGCAGCCGTCCGCGGGCGGCGATGGCGTCGAACATGTGTCGCACCGACGACGCGTCGGTGACGTTCGCAGTCACCGCGAAAGCGTGGCCGCCGTGCGCGCGGATCCCGGCCGCGACCGCGTCGGCCTGTTCCGTGTGGGCTCGAGTGTTCACCGCCACGGTGAGCCCTTCTGCGGCAAGCCGTTCGGCGATCACCGCGCCCAAGCCGCTGCCCGCCCCCGTGACGAGAGCGATGTCCGCAGTGGGTTCAGCCATCGCTCGGCACGGTCTGGGCCAGCAGCTCCGACACGTCGTCCAACTCGTCGAAGCTCCAGCAGGTGGCCAGCAGTCGTTCTGTGCGTTCCCGCCCCAGTACCGGCCCGACAAGCTCGCGGAACTTCGCGTCGAGCTCGTCATCGTTCAGCGGTGCAGACGGCGTGCCTCTGTTGCCCCGGACTTCCGTGGTCAACGACTGCCCCGAGGCCAGGGTGATCTCGACGTCGGCGTCCTGCTTGCCGACCGCCGGATCGCTGACGACCTTGACCCGTTCGCGAAGGTCGACCACATCGGGCCGCGTCAGGATCGACGCCGCCAACTCGTCGGGCCCCAACCGGCGGAAG
>DATEIG010000559.1:0-4208 GCA_035279185.1 Mycobacterium sp. | reverse complement strand
CCTCGACCGCTGCGACGCCGAACATGCGCCGGCCTATCTCGAGGCCAGCGAGGCGGCGCTGGTGCCGTACTACAGCCGCTTCGGGTTCGAGCGGATCGGCGAGATCGACATCCCCGGCGGGCCGACGATGATTCCGATGTGGCGGGCGCCGAGGTAGGTCAGCTCCACGAGTAGTCGCGCCGCAGCCTGGCCGCGACGATCTCGAACGTGGCGCGCTCCAGGATCGCTCCTTCGCGACGGATGCCCTCCTCGGGCACGTCGAGCACCCTGTCCAGCCGCACCCAGCTCGGCCGGTTCTCGTAGTCCCACGGACCCGAACCGATGCCGACCCACTCTCGGTCGTTCTGGTGGCGCTCCTGACTGGAGAGCATCAGGCCCAGCAGGGTGCCGCGGTCGCGGCCGACGACGAGCACCGGGCGGTCCTTGCCCCGCGAGGGGTCATCCTCGTAGACGACCCACGTCCACACGACCTCGCCGGGATCGGCCCGGCCGTCGAGGTCGGGCGAATAGACGAGCCTGCGGGCCCGATGCGCGCTCGGAACGCTGTTCTTGGTGACGGGCCGACCCGAGGTGATCTCCGGCCTCGCCATGGTCTCGGTGCCCAGCAGCGCGTCGACGCCTGCCTTGATGCCCTGCTGGATGCCTCGCGGCAGGGTCTCCGGTCGCTGCAGCTGCCGGATGATCTTCGGCGCCTCGTTGAACACCAGATTCTTGGCGGCGGTCCCCGCCATCCGTTGGAACGTCTTCCATTGCGACGCCATATTCGCAGCATAGGTCAAGGTGAATGCGCGCGATTGTGTCGCCGTGGCCCTCGCTCGATACCCTGGAGCGGCATAGCGCGCCCGCTATACAAAGCCTGACCAGGAGATTCCCATAAGCAGTTTCGCCGACCAGACCTTCACCGCGCCGGCGCAGATTCGGAACTTCTGCATCATCGCCCACATCGACCACGGCAAGTCGACGCTGGCGGATCGGATGCTGCAGCTCACCGGCGTGGTCGACGACCGCTCCATGCGCGCGCAGTACCTGGACCGCATGGACATCGAGCGCGAGCGCGGCATCACCATCAAGGCGCAGAACGTCCGGTTGCCGTGGGCCGTCGATGGGACCAACTACGTGCTGCACCTGATCGACACGCCGGGCCACGTCGACTTCACCTACGAGGTGTCGCGGGCGCTCGAGGCGTGCGAGGGCGCGGTGCTGCTGGTCGACGCCGCGCAGGGCATCGAGGCGCAGACGCTCGCGAACCTGTATCTGGCGCTGGACCGCGACCTGCACATCATCCCGGTGCTGAACAAGATCGACCTTCCCGCCGCCGACCCCGACCGCTACGCCGCCGAACTCGCCCACATCATCGGCTGCGAGCCGTCCGACGTACTGCGGGTCTCCGGTAAGACGGGCGACGGAGTCGCCGACCTCCTCGACCACGTCGTACGCGAGGTGCCACCGCCGCAGGGCGACGCCGACGCCCCGACCCGCGCGATGATCTTCGACTCGGTCTACGACATCTACCGCGGCGTGGTGACGTACGTCCGCGTCGTCGACGGCAAGATCCTGCCCCGCGAACGGATCAAGATGATGTCGACCGGCGCGACCCACGAACTGCTGGAGGTGGGCATCGTGTCGCCGGAGCCCAAGGCGGCGGCCGGGCTCGGCGTCGGCGAGGTCGGCTACCTCATCACCGGCGTGAAGGACGTCCGCCAGTCGAAGGTCGGCGACACCGTGACGACGGCGCGCAACGGCGCGACCGAAGCGCTCACCGGCTACCGCGAGCCCAAGCCGATGGTGTACTCCGGCCTGTATCCGGTCGACGGGTCGGACTATCCGAACCTGCGCGACGCGCTCGACAAGCTTCAACTCAACGACGCCGCGCTGACCTACGAGCCGGAGACCTCGGTGGCGCTCGGATTCGGTTTCCGCAGCGGCTTTCTCGGGCTGCTGCACATGGAGATCACCCGCGAGCGGCTGGAACGCGAATTCGACCTCGACCTGATCTCGACGTCACCCAACGTGGTGTACCGGGTCATCAAGGACGATGGCACCGAGATCGTCGTCACCAATCCCTCCGACTGGCCGGACGGCAAGGTGCGCACGGTATTCGAGCCCGTCGTGAAAACCACCATCATCGCGCCGAGCGAGTTCATCGGCACGATCATGGAGCTGTGCCAGTCCCGTCGAGGTGAGCTCGGCGGCATGGACTATCTGTCGCCGGAACGCGTGGAGCTGCGCTACACGATGCCGCTCGGCGAGATCATCTTCGACTTCTTCGACTCGCTGAAGTCACGCACCCGCGGCTACGCCAGCCTGGACTACGAAGAGGCGGGCGAGCAGGAAGCAGACCTCGTCAAGGTCGACATCCTGCTGCAGGGTGAGGCCGTCGACGCGTTCAGCGCGATCGTGCACAAGGACTCGGCCTCGGCGTACGGCAACAAAATGACCACCAAGCTCAAGGAGCTCATCCCGCGGCAGCAGTTCGAGGTGCCCGTGCAGGCCGCGATCGGGTCGAAAATTATTGCCCGCGAGAACATCCGAGCCATCCGCAAGGACGTGCTGTCGAAGTGCTACGGCGGTGACATCACCCGTAAGCGCAAACTGCTGGAGAAGCAGAAGGAAGGCAAGAAGCGGATGAAGACGATCGGCCGCGTCGACGTCCCGCAGGAAGCCTTCGTCGCCGCCCTGTCGACCGACGCGGCGAGCGACAAACCGAAGAAGTAGGCTGCTCGGCCAGGTGCCGCGGTTCGGTGTAGTCGGCTCCGCTCATGAGCCGGACCGCTCGTCGGTGCTCTCGACGTCCGGCCGCTTTGTGGGAGCGGACAATTCAGGATCGCCGGCGACCAGTCGGTCCGCGACGTCGAGGCGCCAGTCATACGGGTGGGTCGCGCGGGCCGGTGAGTGGCCGTCACGGAACGAAGCCCTCAGAACAGTATCGACCGGCCCGAGAGGGCGTCATCCCACATTTTTCCGGCGTCGATCCCGCGTCTCCCGCCGGACCGACCCGGCGTCGGACACAATGACGGGGTGACGGTTTTGACGAGGGCCCTGGGCACTGTCGGCGGCGCGCTCGTCGCGGCCATTCTGCTCGCCGGATGCGTCACCACCGTTTCCGGCACCGCGGTGCGCAACGCGAGCACGGTGCCGTCGAACGTCCCCAAGGTCGATGAGTCAGCGCTGGACAGGGTGCTGCTGCCGATCGGCGAGATCAACGACATCCTCGGCACGACGAATCTGGAAGTCACCAGCGACATCGACAACATGACCGACTCGGCGGACAAGGTGTCGGATCCCGACTGTCTCGGCGCGATGTTCGGCGCCGAGGAAGCGGTCTACAAAGGCAGTGGCTGGACGGCGGTTCGTGACATCGTCGCGCGCGAACCCGAAGAGGACAACGACCACTGGATCGAACAGACCGCGGTCATCTATCCGGCAGCGGGTAACGCCAAGATGTTCCTGGAGAAATCACGGTCGACGTGGGACACGTGCGCGGACACGTCGCTAGCGGTGGACACCGAGGACACCAGCACGCTGTGGAAGTTCGAGAAGGTCACCGAGGGGGACGGTCTGATCACCCAGATCGCCACCCAGGAGGACGCCGACGGGTGGGGCTGCCAGCATGCGCTGGCGGCGGCGTCGAACCTGACCGCTGAAACATGGGTCTGCGCCTACAACCTCGGCGACGAGGCGGCGACCATGGCCATCGACATCCTCAACAACGCCGCCGAAAAATAGGTGCGGCCGGGTTGCAGCGTTGCTTCACACCCGTGGCGGCTCCGTTAAGGCGGATGACACGCCCGCAGTCACGTCGAAGAATGAACCCATGCTTCCTGTGCTCGACCTGACTGACGCCGATCGCGATGCCGCGTCGTTCCGCGCGCGACTTCGCGAGGCCGCCCACGGATCCGGCTTCTTCTATCTGGTCGGCCACGGTGTTGCGCAGGCGCAGATCGACGAGATCCTCGCGCTGGCCCGGCGGTTCTTTGCCGAGCCCGTCGAGGTCAAGAACGAGATCAGCCACCTCAAGAGCCCGCAGTTCCGCGGGTATGCCCGGCTGGGCGGTGAGCTCACCAACGGCACGGTGGACTGGCGCGAGCAGATCGACATCGGTCCCGAGCGGCCGACCATCGAGGGCGCCGAGGGGTACTGGCGACTGCAGGGGCCCAACCTCTGGCCGGCATCCCCGCCCGGCTTCCGGGCCGCATTCGAGAACTGGG
>DATEIG010000558.1:0-7385 GCA_035279185.1 Mycobacterium sp. | reverse complement strand
GTTGTACGCCGACCAGAACAACAACATCGTGATGCGCAAGGCTGACCGGCCGGAGGGACCATGGTCGGCGCCAACGACTCTCGTGACGTCGACGAAGATGCCGGGCCTGTATGCGCCGATGATTCATCCGTGGTCGTCGGAAAACGTGCAGGAAGCCGAGAAGCAGTATCTCTACTGGAGCCTGTCGACATGGGGTGACTATGAGGTCAAGACGATGCGGACAGACCTCAACAAGGTGTGAGACGCGCCGCACGGGATTGCGGGACGCCGCTGCCTGCGCGGCAGCGGCCACCGCAGCCGGAATGCTCCTCGGCGCGGTGCCCGCGGAGGCAGAGCCCGTTGCGCCGCAACAGGACACGACGTGCGCCGGCGACCTCGTCGGCGCGCTCACCCGGTCGCCCGACCAGAAGACCGTCCTGCAATGCCGGGGCACGCAGGGCGGCGGCCCGCGTTGGCAGACCTTCGCATCGCCGTACCCCAAGGGCGACCGGTGGCTGACCTACGGCCCGCCGACGACCCTGCACGGGGAAGGGCAGCCTAACCGCGAGATCGACTCGGGCGAGTGGGTCGGTCAGCCACAGGATCCCGACGCGCAGTGCGAAGCACGGCAACAGACCGTCGTCGCGGCAGGCGTGCTCAGTACAGTTCAGACCTCGACGGGCAAACCTGGCGAGTCGCTGACGCTGCAGATGGCGCCACTTCTTTTCTCCGTCGAGTTGCGAGGGAACTGCCTGTGGCAGAGGGTGCTCTAGTCGGGTTTCACCGAAAGCCCGACTAACTCCAGCGGATTGGCGTAGGTGTATGTGGTTGTCCCCGTCGCCTGCCAGAGGGAGCACCATGAAAGCACTGCGCAAGATCCTCGTCGTCGCCTGCGTCATCGCCCTCGCCTTCTTCGGGGCCACCGCCTGCGGCAAGAAGGACGAGGGTGGCGGTGGCGGCGGAGGAGGGGGCGAGATCAACATCGCACTGACGTCGTTCCCCGACTACGTCGACCCGCAACTCTCCTACACGGTCGAGGGCTGGGAGGTGTTGTGGAACGTCTACACACCGCTGTTGACGTACCGGCACGCGAAGGGCAAGGACGGCACCGAGGTCGTTCCTGCGCTCGCCGAGAAGATGCCCGACATCTCCCCTGACGGCAAGACGTACAAGCTGAAACTCCGTCCGAACATGAAGTACTCGGACGGGACGCCCATCAAGGCATCCGATTTCACGTACGCCATCCAGCGTCTGTTCAAAGCCGACTCCGGCGGTTCGGTGTTCTTCGACGTGATCGTCGGCGCCACCGACTACGCCGAGGGCAAGGCGCAGACGATCAGCGGCATCAAGACCGACGACAACACCGGCGACATCGCGATCACACTGACCGAGCCGAACGGCACCTTCGAGAACGTCCTCGGCCTGATGTTCGCCGCGCCGGTGCCGCCGACCACGCCGCTGGACAAGGACGCGACCAACACCCCGCCCCCCTCCAGTGGCCCCTTCATGATCAGCAAGGTCGATGCGCCGAGAACCCTGACGTTGGAACGCAATCCGAACTTCCAAACCGTGAAGGACGCGGGTGCCACCGAGGTCGTCGACGCGAACGTCGACAAGATCGTGGTCAACGAGAACAAGAACAACAGCGCCCAGGTGACCGATGTGGAGCAGAACAAGGTCGACTTCATGGTCGACCCACCCGTGGCTGACCGCCTTGCCGAGGTCAAGGCAAAGTACAGCGACCGGTTCCGCATGGAGGATTCGATCAACACCTACTACTTCTTCATGAACATGGAGAAGGCGCCGTTCAACGACATCAAGGTCCGCCAGGCGATCAACTACGCCATCGATCCCGAGGCGCTCAACAGGATCTTCGGCGGCCGCTTGCACCCCTCGCAAACGATCCTCCCTCCGGGCATGCCGGGCTACCAGGAGTACAAGCTCTACCCCGGACCAGACATGAACAAGGCCAAACAGCTGATCGCCGAGGCGAATCCGGCCGACAAGAACATCACGGTGTGGACCGATGACGAGCCGGACCGCAAGCGGATCGGCGAGTACTACCACGACCTGCTCACACAGCTGGGCTTCAACGCCACGCTGAAAGTCATTGCCGGTGACGTGTACTGGACGACGATCGGCAACCAGTCGACCCCCGATGTCGACACCGGGTTCGCCGACTGGTTCCAGGATTTCCCGCATCCGGACGACTTCTTCCGGCCGCTCCTGCACGGCGAGAGCATCCTGCCGACCAACGGGAACAACTTCTCGCGGGTGAACATCCCGGCCAACAACGCCAAGACCGACGAGCTGCTGACCAAGCAGCTTCACGATCCGGGCGTCGAGGAGCAGTACGCCGCGCTGGACAAGTCGTACATGGAGCAGGCGGTCTGGGCGCCCTACGGCAACGAGCAGTTCACCACGTTCCTGTCGGAACGCATGGACTTCGACAAGTCCTATCACCACCTGCTCTTCAACCAGGACTACACCTCCCTTGCCATCAAGTAGGCCCGTGGCGTCGCTTCGTCGCGCAAGCGCTTCTCAGCGATGACCACCCTTCCTGAGGCGGTCGAAGCACCTGGCGAGCCGCCGATCCCCACAGGGGTGCCGAAAAGCCAGATCCAGGGCCGCAGCCCCTGGTATCTCGCCTGGCTTCGGTTGCGGCGCAACAAGGTTGCCTTGGCCTGCGCTGTGCTGTTCGTGCTCATCGTGCTGTTCTGTCTCGCCGCGCCGCTGTGGGCCGACCACGTCGCGCACACCGGGCCGAACGAGAACCACCTGACCGACAAGGTCATGGTCGGCGGGCAGGAGGTCGACGTCGTCGCGCCCGACGGCACCCCGATCGGCCCCGGCCTGCACGGCAAGTTCCTGCTCGGCGCGGACCAGAACGGCCGAGATGTCATGGTGCGTCTGATGTACGGCGGACGCACCTCCATCTACGTCGGGTTGGCCGCCGCGGCGGTGACGACGATCCTCGCCGTGATCGTCGGCCTGCTGGCCGGCTACTACCGCGGCTGGATCGACGCGGTGCTGTCGCGGGCGATGGACATCATCTGGGCCTTCCCGGTACTGCTGCTCGGGATCGCACTCGGCACCACGCTGGCCATCGGCGGCCTGAAGATCGGCCCGCTCGAGATCGCGGGCGACTCGATCTGGATACCGATCCTGATCATCGGCCTCGTCTACGTGCCGTACGTCGCCCGCCCCATTCGCGGCGAGATCCTCGCGCTGCGTGAGAAGGAGTTCATCGAGGCGGCCGTCGCGCAGGGCAAGGGTCCGCTGCGGATCATGTTCTCCGAGTTGGCGCCCAATATCCTGTCCACCATCGTCGTGTTCTTCACGCTGAACATCGCGAACAACATGCTGCTCGAATCGGCGCTGTCGTTCCTCGGGGCCGGTGTCCGGCCGCCGAACGCGTCGTGGGGCACGATGATCTCCGACGGCTACCAGGTGATCTTCACCGCGCCACACCTCACCGTCGTCCCGGGCCTGATGATCGTCCTGACGGTGCTGTCGCTCAACGTCTTCGGCGATGGCCTGCGTGACGCGATGGATCCGCGAGCCAAGATCCGGCTGGAGCACTGACCGGTGGCCCGCTTCGTCGCCAGGCGACTACTGGGAATGGTCGCGGTGCTGTTCGCGATCTCGATCATCGTGTTCCTGATCTTCAACGTCATCCCGAACTCCGACCCGGCCGCCAGGATTGCGGGGAAGAACGCCGATCCGGCGTTGATCGCCAGGGTCAGCGCCGATCTCGGCCTCGACAAACCGCTCGTCATCCAGTACCTGACCATGATGAAGCAGATCTTCACCGGTCAGCTGACGTCGTATGCCAAGGACCGCAACGTGGTTCAGCAGATCTGGGAGGGTGTGCCCGCGACGTTCTCGCTGTGCATCGGCGCGGCCGTCATCTGGATGTCGCTGGCCATCCTGTTCGGCTATCTCAGCGCCGTCCACGCAGGCAAGTTCACCGACCGCGCGCTGACAGTCCTGTCGCTGATCGGGATTTCGATGCCGGTGTTCTGGCTCGCCGCGATGCTGTTGTACTTCCTGAGCTTCAAGGTGGAACTGTTCCCGACGGGCAGCTACGTGCCGCTGACGGAGAGCCCGGGCGACTGGGCGTATCACCTGATACTGCCGTGGTTCACGCTCGCGGTGCTGTTCGTCGGAATCTACAGTCGCGTGCTGCGCTCCAACATGCTCGACGCGATGAACGAGGACTATGTGCGCACCGCGCGCGCCAAGGGGCTGTCCGAACGCCAGGTCCGCATCCGCCATGTGCTGCGCAATTCGATGATCCCGGTCATCACGCTGTTCGGCCTCGACTTCGGCATGGTGGTGGGCGGCGGGGCGATCCTCACCGAGACGGTCTACAACCTCGACGGTGTCGGTTTGTATGCGGGAGAGGCGATCCGGTCGCTCGACCTGCCGCCGCTGATGGCCGTCGTGATGTTCGGCGCGTTCTTCATCGTGCTGTTCAACACGATCGTCGACATCCTCTACGCGGTGCTCGACCCGCGGATCCGACTGGGAGAGGCGGCGCCGGCATGAGCGAGCCCATTCTCACGGTCGACGACCTGCGGGTCAGCTTCGCCACCGAGGACGGCGTCGTCAAAGCCGTCGACGGCGTCTCGTTCGAGCTCGCCGAGGGTGAAGTGCTGGCGATCGTCGGCGAATCCGGTTGCGGCAAAAGCGTTACGGCGCAGACCCTGACCGGCCTCACTCGCGCGTCGAATGCCAGGATCACGGGCTCGGTCAACTATCGAGGGCGAGAGATCAACGGGCTCGACGACAACCAGTTGCGCGGCGTCCGCGGCGAGCAGATCGCGATGGTGTTCCAGGACCCGATGTCCGCATTGAATCCGGTCTACCGTGTCGGTGATCAGATCACCGAGATGATCCGGGCGCATCGTGACGTCTCCAAGAAGGAGGCGCAGGCCACCGCGGTGGAACTGCTGCGCTCGGTGGGGATCCCCAACCCCGAACGGCGCGCCCGGCTGTATCCGCACGAGTTCTCCGGCGGTATGCGGCAGCGCGTGATGATCGCGATGGCACTCGCGCTCGAACCGGACGTGCTGATCGCCGACGAGCCGACCACTGCGCTCGACGTCACGATCCAGGCGCAGATCCTGCAGTTGATCGACAAGCTCAACCGTGAGCGCGGTCTGGCGGTCATCATCATCACCCACGACCTCGGCGTCGTCGCCGAGATCGCAGACCGCGTGCTGGTGATGTATGCGGGCCAGGTGGTGGAGGACGCGACGCTCGACGAGATCTTCTACGAGCCCAAGCATCCGTATACATGGGGGCTGCTCGGATCACTGGCCCGGCTCGACCAACCGCGGACCGCGCGGCTGACCCAGATTCCCGGCGCGCCACCGTCATTGCTCTCGCCGCCGCCGGGCTGCCGGTTCGCACCGCGCTGCTCGCACGTGTTCGACGAATGCGCCGAACTTCCCCCGCTCGAGGCACGCACCGGCGGCGTGCACCTCGACCGGTGCTGGCTCGACGCGGAAGTGAAGGCCGCCGCTCATGGCGGCGGCGCACGCGAGGAGCGTTATGGCTAAGGGCGATCCGCTGCTGGAGGTGACGGACCTCGTCAAGCACTTCCCGATCAAGTTCGGGATGGTGGTCGACCGCGAGGTCGCCAGGGTGCGCGCGGTCGACGGCGTCAGCTTCACCCTGCGAGAAGGCGAAACACTGGGCCTGGTAGGGGAATCCGGCTGCGGTAAGTCGACGCTGTGCCGGGCCATCATGCAGCTGACGACGCCGACTTCGGGATCGGTGCGGTTCGCCGGGGAGGAACTCGTCGGCCGGTCGCGGCGCGACCTGCGCGCGATTCGCCGGCAGCTGCAGATGATCTTCCAGGATCCGTTCGCGTCCCTCAATCCGCGCAAGCGGGTCGGCCAGATCATCGGCGACCCGATGGAGCTGCACGGCATCGCCCGTGGCGCGGACCTCAAACGCCGCGTGCAGGAGCTTCTCGACCGCGTCGGTCTGAGCGCCGAGCATTACAACCGGTTCCCGCACGAGTTCTCCGGCGGCCAGCGTCAGCGCATCGGGATCGCACGCGCACTTGCGTTGCGGCCCAAGCTGATCGTCGCCGACGAACCGGTGTCCGCACTCGACGTCTCGGTCCAGGCGCAGATCATCAACCTGCTGGAGGACGTGCAGGACGAGTTCGGCTTGTCCTACCTGTTCGTCGCCCACGATCTCGGCGTCGTCCGCCACGTCTCGGATCGGATCGCGGTCATGTATCTGGGCAAGATCGTCGAGAACTCGGATGCGGACGAGCTCTACGACAAGCCGGTCCATCCCTACAGCAATGCGCTGTTGTCAGCGGTGCCGATCCCCGACCCGAAGCGGAACGCCGCACGCGAGCGACTGGTTCTCGAGGGCGACGTGCCGAGCCCCATCGACCCGCCGTCGGGCTGCCGCTTCCACACCCGCTGCCCATGGTGCACGGAGGTGTGTACGTCGGAGGAGCCCACGCTGATCGAGCACCGGCCCGATCACGCTGCGGCGTGCCACCATCCGCAGAACGTCTAGGGGCAGGCCGGCGGAGCGTCGTCCCTGACAGGGCGTTCGGCGGGCAGCGTGTACGTCACCACCACACCGGCGTCGGCGGGTCCGCGGTTGGTGACGACGTGAGCTACGCCTGCGGGCAGGAACACCGTCTGTCCCGCCGAGTACGCGACCGGTATGCAGTTGGCCGCGCTCTGCACGAAGACGGTGCCCTCGGTGATCACCGACTGCTCGGGTCCGGGGTGGGCGTGCCAACCGCTGCTCGCACCGGGCGCCAGCGCCAGGCTCTGAACGTAGAACGCTGTTTCTTCGCCATTGGTGACGATGGATACCGGCGTATTCGACGTTCCCTTCGCGAGATCCGTGCGCTGGACGTCGCCCTCGGCCGGGGTGGCGGCCGCCGCGCCCGCCAGGATGCATGCCGCGACGATCGCCATCGCAGCGGACGACACGATGTGGCTGCTCTTGACCATCCCCTGATCGTAGGAAGGGAACGGCGAAGCCGGGCGACTATTCCGCGGCGTCGTCCGGCGTCGGTGTCTGCCCGACGTCCGGCGAGGAATCCAGCACGCTCACCGCGATTCCGTACGGGAGGAAGCGCACCTTCCGTGTCGGGTCGGTGTTGTTCTTGTTGGCGCGCAGTGCGTCGAGTTCGGTCGCATAGACCTCCTCGACGTGCGCCTTGCCGTCGTCGTCGACGGTGTAGATCGACCACACCCCGTCGCCGGTCTCGCCGGTCGTCTCGGGCTCATGACGCTGCCTGCGGGAGAACTCGTCGAAAAGGACGCTCCACCCCGCTCGCTCGCCGGTCATGTCGAAGACCTTGCCGATCGCGTCGCGCAGTCCCTCGCCGGCCTCACGGATCACTCGATCGAAGTCGT
>DATEIG010000557.1:0-3827 GCA_035279185.1 Mycobacterium sp. | reverse complement strand
TCCTCGTTCTCCGGCGTCACCTCGTCCTGCAGGACGTGCAGGTAGTCCTGGTCGTCGAGGTCGAAGACCTCCGGGATGATGCCCATGCAGACCCCGTTGCTCTCACAGAGCCCGAAGTCGACTTCGATCTTCTGCGTCATCTGACCAATCCGCTCTTCGCGCAAGCGCTCATCGCACAACCCTCACCGGAACGTGCTTCCAACCCACCACATTCTGCATCTGCACGCGCTTGCAGTTGTCGTAATCGACCTCGAATTCCGGCATGAAATCGAGCAGCTTCTCCAAAGCGATCGTGCTCTCCAGCCGGGCCAGCGCCGCGCCGAGGCAGCTGTGAATCCCGTAGCCCAGACCGAGGTTCTGAGCCTCTGTGCGGTCGCGGTTGATGTCGAACTTGTCGGGATCGGTCCATGCCCGCTCGTCGCGGTTCGCCGAGCCGCCGATGAGGAACACCGGGCTGCCTTCGGGGATGGTCGTCCCGTGCAGGTGCACGTCGCGCATGTTGCGGCGGACGTTGTACTGCGACGGCGCCTCGTAGCGCAGTAGCTCCTCGACAGCGGCGGGGATCTTGCTGCGGTCCTGCTGCAATTCCCGCCACTGGTCCTGGTCTTTGCCGAACAGATACACCGCGTTGCCGACGAGCTTGGTCACCGTTTCCGCGCCCGCACCGCCGAGCAGGCTTGCGAACGCGGCGATTTCGAGATCGTCGAGCCTGTCCATCGAGCCGTCTTCGCGCTGGACCTCGGCCTGCACCAGCTTGGTGAACAGATCGCTCTGCGGGTCGGCGCGCCGCTTGGCGACGAGGTCGTAGTAGAACATCGCCTGGTCGATGTTGGCCTGCATCGCCCGTTCGTCGATCTCGACCTGGCCGATCTCGCGCGTGAGCGAGGTGTCGATCCAGTGTCGGACCTGTTGCGCCTGGTCCTCGGGCACGCCGAGCATGGTCGTGATGACCTCGACCGGGAACGGCGCGGTGAACTGCTGCACGGCGTCGAACTCGTTGCCGTCGATGAGCCCGAGGTATTTGTCGATCTTGTCGATGACGTTGTCGCGTTCGGCCTGAATCGCGCGGGGGGTGAACACCTTGTTCAGCAGGCTGCGCATGTTCCTGTGTTCCGGCGGATCCATGAAGATGATCATCCGGGCGCCGTGGTCGGTGGGCAGACCGTTCCTGATCGCGGCGAGGTCAATGCCGTACTTGGACGAGTATGTCTCGAAGTCCTTGAACCCGGGTGCGACGTCCTCGTGCCGGGTGAGGGCGTAGAAGTCGTGCTCGTCGTTGTAGTAGACCGGCGCCTCGTCGCGCATTCGTCGATACGTCTCGTAAGCCCCGTTGAAGAAGTCTTCCGAGAACGGGTCGAATACGAGTTTCGCCTGGGTCATCTACGCTCCTGAGCTGTACGGATAGGTCGCAAACCATGACGAATGGCTGTCGATCTGTAACCCTATCGGTAATGGCGTTTTCACAAAAGAGAATGAGACATTCAGATAATGTGTCTCATTGCCGCAGGCCCGTGTCGACCAAGCCGGACAACCGGCCGAGGTCTGCGCCCAACCCGGTCAGCGTGTCCCGAACGACCGCGACGTCCTTGTCCAGGAAGCCGCCGACGGCGTCGATGAACGTGTCGGCAGAACCCGCCCTCGCGATGTTGTTCAACGCTCGGCTGCCCGCGCTGCCATGCGTGAGCGCCTCGAGTAGGGCGGGCTCGTCCACCCCGAGCACGCCGCCGAGGCGCACACCTTCGGCGACGAGTCCGATCTGTGCGGCGAAGAGCGCATTGTTGATCAGCTTCACCAGCTGACCGGCCCCGAGCGCACCCACATGCAGGATCGGGTCGCCGTACGCGGACAGCACCGGGCGCGCCCGTGCCACGGCGTCGTCAGCGCCCCCGACGAACAGCGTCACCTGCCCCTCGGCGATGTCGTGGGGTCCGCCGCTGACCGGTGCGTCGACGACGGTGACGCCGCGGGCGGCGATCGCATGGGCGGTCCGCGGACTTCCCGTCGTGTGAAGCACGAGCGCGGCATCGGTAGGCATTGCGTCGGCGAGGCCGTCGCCGAGACACACCTGCCCGACCTGCTCGTCGGTGAACACGCAGACGATGACGACATCCGCGCCGTCGGCGACGGCGGCCGGTTCCGTGACGGATGTCGCGCCCAGTTCCTCAGCGGCCGTGCACTTCTCGGCTGTGCGGCCGAGCACGCGAACGTCGTGGCCTGCCTCGACGAGCCGTCGCACCATCGGCGCACCCATGCGGCCCGCGCCGACGAACCCGACGCGGGTCACCGGGGGTGGTCCATCGCATTCAGTGCCGCGTCGGCCGCATCGAACACCGCACCCAGCGGCGCGTGTACGGCGTCGGCGAGGCTCGCCGCATGCCGAACGTCCTTCTGTAACAGCGCCCCGGCGATCGGCGCGAGCTTGTCGACGGTTCCGTCGAACGCGGAGATGCTGCCCAGCGCCTTGCTGGTGGCCGAGCCGCTGTTGAGCACGTTGGCGAGCCGCTTGCGGTCGATGCCCAAGGATTCACCCAGTTCCAGCGTGCTGACCGCGGCACCCAAGTTGGCGGTGAACAACACGTTGTTGAGCATCTTGGTGACCTGCCCGCTGCCGAGGGGACCGAGGTGAACGACCGGATCGGCGTAGGTCGCAAAGACCGGACGGCACCGCTCGGCGATCTCCTCGTCACCACCGACCATGACGAGCAGGGTGCCTTCCTCGGCAGCGGGGGCGCCGCCGCTCACCGGTGCGTCGATGACCGAAACACCCTGGGCAGCAGCCACTTCGGCGACCTCCCGACATGTGTCGGGATGCACGGTGCTGTGGATCGCCACGATTCCGCCGGCTGCGAGGCCGGCCAGCACGCCGGATTCGCCGTGCAACACCTCTCTCACGTCGTCGTCCCCCACGACACAGATGCACACCAGATCGCTGACCGCCGCCAACTCGGCGGGGGACTCCGCGACTTTCGCGACGATGCCCGAGAAGGGTTCAAGGGTGGCGGGTCTACGTGCCCACACTGTCAGGTCGTACCCGCCCTCGACGATCCGTCGCGCCATCGGGGCGCCCTGGCTGCCGAGGCCGATGAAGCCAACGCGCATCAACCCGCCTCCACTTCACTGCGCGCGGCGACACATTCGTCAAGGAATCCCAGCACACGCCCGTGGTATTCCACGGCCGTCCACCCGACGCTGAGATTGTGTCCGCTGTCCGGCATCTCGTTGACGACGACGCGCGGGGACGAGGTGAACAATGCGGCGACGGCGTCGGCCGCCTCCCGAGTCGACTCCCAGACCCGTTCGTGATCGGCAAGGCTGAACTGCACGGGCACCGTGACCCTGCTCGCGACGTCGGGGAAGTCGCGGCGAGGCCAGTTCGCCGTTACGTCGCCCTCGTACGGGGCGCCGGGTGCCGACAGGCCGCCGGTCAGCACCTCCTGCGGGTAGAGGTCGGTCGGCTGCCACAGCAGATCGCGCAGGCCCGCCGGACGCGACGTGAGCGTGGTCTGGGTGATGACGGCCTTCGCCTCGTCGCTGTAGCGCAGTCCGGTTCCTGACAGTTCGACGCCGAGCACCTCGTTCGCTCGCCCGTCGACCGCCATACGCAGCCCCAGCTCACAGCCCGCGGAGTGTGCGAGTACGAAAAGGCCTGCCCCGCGGGAACTCTCGTTCAGAATCTTGTCGACGGCGCCCAGAGCGAAGCCGACGCGTCTGTCCGCCTCGACCATGTCGTCGTGGTAGAACGCCGACGCGCCGTAGCCGGGGCGGTCGAGCGCGATGGCCGTGTAGCCGGCGGACGCGGCCGCGCGCAGCAGTGAGAGCTCCGGGTG
>DATEIG010000556.1:0-3706 GCA_035279185.1 Mycobacterium sp. | reverse complement strand
CACCCCCCGAACGCCCGGTCTGGGTCGGTGACTTCTGGGAGATGTTCGGCGCCGGCCACGAACTGGAACTCAAAAACCTCAAAGCCATCGCCGAATACCGCCACCACAACGGCCTCCCCATCACCCCCGACTGGATGCGCCGAACCGACACGACAGAGATGAGCGAAGCCCGATGACGGAGTCAACCAAGCCGACCGTCAGCCTTGTTGACGTAGCCACCTACCTCCCGGAGAACCGGGTGCCCGCGGAGTGGTACACGAACCAGTCGGACGCCGACACCGACATGCGCGACCATCCGATGTTCAGCCCGCCGGAGTACCGCCACCACACCGCGCTCGACGAGTCCAACGTCGACATCATGGAGCGGGCCGCACTCGAGCTGGCCGACCGGCACGGCCAAGGAACACTCGCCGACGTCGACATCCTGCTCACGCATTCGCAGATGCCGGATCTGCCCATCGTCGGTGCGGGCGGCGAGATCGCCAGCAGACTGGGCATGACCCCGGAACTGATCATCGACGTGCACAACGGCGGGTGCGCCGCGTTCCCTTACATGATCAATCTGGCCCGCAGGATGCTGCAGTCGGGTGACGGGCGGACGGCGATGATCGCCTGCGCGGCCACGTCGGCCGGAAAGGTGTTCGAACAGGACCACGTGCGCAAGCTCGCGCAGGCATCAGTCCCGGGTGACGCCGCGGCCGTCGGCCTCCTGACCCTCTCGGATGCGTCTCCTGTGCTCGATGTGGAAGCCCGTTTCTACGGTCAGAACGCCAAAGACATGACCCTGGAAACGGATCCGCCCCGTCGCTGGTGGCAGGCCGGGCCGGGCGAAGGGCACGTCGGGTTCAACGAGGGCAAGATCATGAAGGTGCTGTCGCGCGGCAACCGGATGGTGCCCGAGGTGGTCCAGGCGGTGTGCGACCGCATCGGGCGCAAATCCAAGGACCTCGACCTGCTTCTCACCAATCAGCCCAACCGGCTGCTGCTGCGCAACTGGGCAGAGGCGCTGGAGCTGCCCCGCGAACGGCACCGGGACACCTTCGGCGAGTGCGGCAACATCTTCGCCGTCGGCATCCCCGTCAGCTTCGAGGCCGCCATCAAGGACGGGCAGGTCAAGGCAGGCGACATCGTGATGATGGCGGGATTCGCGCACGCCGGGGACTTCGCCGCGGCTGCGGCCATTCAATGGGGCGGCCGGAATTGAGCTTGCTCTGACGCGCATTCGCGCGTCAGGACCGACCACGAGGGGAAGCGAAGTATGTCATCGACCACTGAGCGGGACGACAAGCTCGATGCGGTGATCCAGGAGCTCATCGAGATGATCAAGACCGAGTCGCCCGGCGTGGATCTCAACCTCGATTCCAGCCTCAACGAGGGCGGCCTGGACTCGATGAAGGTGATGTCTCTGGTGCTGCGGATCGAATCGCGCTACGGCATCGAGTTGGACGCCGACGACGGCGGTGAACTGCGCACGCTGCGCGATCTGGCTCAGCTGGTGCTGCGACGCCTCGAGGACGAGCCATGAGGGGCGCACCGGCGATCGAGCCGAGGCACCGGACGCTCGCCGAAGCGCTGACCAACTCATCAAAGACGACGACGACGCTGACGTTCGTCGACGCCAACGAGCAGGATTCGGTGGTGCCGATGACCGATGTGCACCATCGTGCACGGTCCATCGCCGCTGCCCTGGTGGCCCGCGGCCTGCGAACGGGTGACTGCGTGGCGCTCGTTCTGCCGACGAGCCCGGCCTTCGTCGAGACCTTCTTCGGCGTCATGCTCGCAGGCGCGATCCCCGTCCCCCTGTATCCGCCTGTGCGGCTTGGCAAGTTCGACGAGTATCACCGCAAGACTGCCGCCATGCTGACCGCCGTCGACGCCGCCCTGGTGGTGACCGACCAGCGGATCCGCCGCTTCCTCGGGGTGGCCGTCGAGAAGGCGGCCCCTCGCCTCGGGTGTGTGCTCGCCGCCGATCTGCAGTCGACGGACGCCCATGAGGCCAGCGTGAGCCCCGACGACATCGCCTTCATTCAATTCTCTTCTGGCACAACGCATGACCCAAAGCCTGTCGCCTTGACCCACGAGAACCTGCTCTACAACCTCGCCACGATCGGGAATTACCTCGCGGAAGCGGGCACCCCGTTTCCCGTCGGTGTTTCGTGGCTGCCGCTCTACCACGACATGGGCCTGATCGGAAATCTGCTGTCCGCGTTCTACTTACCGACACCGATCGTGCTGATGCCGCCCGAGGTGTTCGTCGCCAGGCCGGGGGCATGGCTTCGCGCGGTCTCACGGCATCGTGGCACCATCTCGGCTGCACCGAACTTCGCGTTCGGCCTGTGTGTCAACCGCATCACCGACGAGGAACTCGACGGAGTCGATCTCTCGTCGTGGCGGCTGTGCCTGAACGGTGCGGAGGCCGTCAGCGCGCCGATGCAGCGGCAGTTCAGCGAGCGCTTCGCGCGGTGGGGTTTCGATGCCACGGCGTTGACTCCCTGCTACGGGATGGCGGAGGCCTCCTTGGCGGTCACCTTCAAACCCGCGACCACCGAGTTCAAGACGCTCGCGGTCGACAACGACGCGCTGACCGCCAAAGGCATCGTCGAACCCGGCGCCAAGGAACTGGTGAGCGTCGGGCGTCCCCTGGCGGGCGTGGAGGTCGAGATTCGCGACGACCAATCACAACCGGTGCCCGACGACCGCACCGGCCGCATCTTCATCAACGGCCCGAGCGTCATGGCCGGCTACTACCGGCGCAACGACCTGACCGACGAGGCCGTTCACGAAGGTTGGCTCGACACAGGCGATCTCGGCTTCATCCACGACGGTGAGCTGTACGTGTGCGGCAGGCGCAAGGACACGATCATCATTCGCGGCGCCAACCACGCGCCTCAGGATTTCGAGGCTGCTCTCGAAGGGCTGGCCGGCGTGCGCACCGGCTGCGCTGTCGCGGTCGGCTTCGTGCCGGAAGGCGAGGAGGAAGAGGCGCTGGCGATGCTCGTCGAGATGACGCGCGACGCGCCGCCGACGCTGGCGGCCGACGTGTCGTCACGGGTTCTCGAACGCACCAGCATCCTCCCCGCGCATGTGGAATTGCTTGCTCCAGGGACGTTGCCCCGCACCTCGAGCGGGAAGATGCGCCGCCGCGAGGCTCAGACGCAGTGGCTACACGGCAGCCTCGAGCCGCCGAAGAAGGTCTCGCCGATCCGGTTGGTGTGGTACGCCGCGAAGGGCCAGCTGTCCCACGCGCGCGCGTCACTGTCACGCGCCAACACCGGGCAGTAGCTCGATCAGCTTCTTCCGTGGCGGTTTGCGGCCGGTCGTGCCGGGCATCCCCGACCGATACACCCGGCGTACGAGAAGGAGCACCATGTCCGCAGCCACCACGCGCGGCCGACTCCGCGAATGCCTCGACGACGTCGACTTCCCAGCCGACAAGGCGACTCTTCTCGCAGCGGCCGAACGCCGTTCCTGCGATGACGACACCATCCGGGCGCTGCGATCGATCCCGCCCGAGACGTACGCCGGATTCGCCGAAGTGCTGGCGTCCGTGCCGCTGACCGACGACGTCATGACCGATGGCGAGAGGGGTGCCGCGCACCGGGTGCCCGCCAAGCCGGGCGTCACCGAGAGGGACAGAGACGTGCCGCCGAACCCGATCGCCGATGAACTGGGTGAGAACCGCAAGAAGTGAGGCTGACGATCAACC
>DATEIG010000555.1:0-2474 GCA_035279185.1 Mycobacterium sp. | reverse complement strand
CGTACTTGGTGGCGGGCAGCGCGGAGAACGCGCCCCAGACGCCCCAGAACAGGATGAGCAGGGCGGCGTAGAAGATCCAGCTGCGGGTCTGGCCGGTCTTGGCGGTGGTGTCGGTCATTATTTACTCCGTCGAATCGCTGTCGGAAAGTTGTTGCACCGCATCTGCGCTGAGCGGATGTCCACTGTGTTTCGCGGCATAGAGCGCGGCGCCCACTGCTGGATCGAGCCGCGGCTGCCGCAGGTCGTAGTTGGCTTTCGCGCGCTGCATGGCGCTGACGAAAAGCTTTAGATACCCGTCGTGCTTGAACATGCCGCCCGAGTAGGACACCGGCACGGTCTCGTCGTCGGTGAACTTGACCAGCGTGCGGGTGGTCTCGATCAGCAGGACGAGCTCGTCGACCGCGGCGGACAGGATCCGCTTGCAGACCTCGTCGCCGGCGTCGGCGGCTTCGGTGACGGTCGTCGCGAGCGCGGCGATCTTGCTGCGGTTGCCTTTCCACGTGTCGATCACCAGGCTGACGACGTCGAGGTCGCCGCCGACCTCGAGGCGATCTTTGAGCCGCTGGTGCAGCGGGCCGTGCGGCAGCCTGCCGTCGCTCATGCGGGAGAACGCGTTGAGGCCCTGTGCGCCAATCCAATACGCCGAGCCCTCGTCGCCGAAGAGCTCACCCCAGCCACCGACGCGGTGGCCGACGCCCTGGCGCTCGCCGTAGGTCATCGACCCGGTGCCGCTGATGACGTTGATGCCGTCCTCGCCGGCGAGGGAACCGGCCCAGCCGCACACCATGTCGTTGTCGCAGCTGTAGCGGTCGTGGCCGAGGACGCCTTTCGGGACCGTGTTCAGGGCCTCGATGTCGCCGCTGGCCTCGCCGTAGCCGGGCAGGCCGAAGAACGCGGCGTCGATGTCCTGCGGGGTGATGCCTGCCTGCGAGCAGATGTCCGTAACACCCTGTGTCAGCGTCTTTTCGACGATCTCGAAGCCGTCGTTGAAGTAGTACGACGTCGGCGCGGTCGCGCGGGCGATGACGCGTCCGGCGTCGTCGATCAGCGCAAGCGCAGTCTTCGAGCCGCCGCCGTCGACACCGAGGTAACGGGCCATGTCACGCTCCGTTCATCGGGTAGATGGTGACGCCCTGCACGACGCGGTTGACCTCGCCGGACGGGAAGGGGTTGTCGGGCGTCTTGCCGTGCTCGAGCGAGGTGAACAGCGCGAGGTACTGCGCGAACGTCAGGTAAGGAAGAGCGACGAGAGCGTCGTCGAGACCCTCGAGGCCGGGTAGCACGATGGCGGGGCCGCGGCTGTCGGGGATGGGTTCGGCGCTGAGCACGACGACGGCGTCCTGGCCGAGCTGCGCGCGGATCTCGGTGATGATGTCGAGGTCGTAGCGGCGGGTGTAGGGGTCGGTGGATACGTAGACGAGGACGAGCGTGTCGGCGTCGAGCGCGGACTTCGGGCCGTGCCGGAAGCCCAGCGGGGAGTCGAAGTAGGTGACGACCTCGCCCGCGGTCAACTCGAGCATCTTCAGCGCGGACTCCCGTGCGAGCCCTTCGAGCGCGCCGCTGCCGAGGTAGAAGAAGCGCTGCTTCTTGGCCTGAGCGAGCTTTCGGATGTCGGGCTGGAGGGCGGCGACGTGTTCGGCGGCTGAGGCGATCGGCTCGCCGTCGTCGGCGGTGGCGGGGCCGAGCAGCAGCAGGCAGGTCAGCAGCATCGAGGTGAGGCTGGACGTCATGGCGAAGCCGGTGTCGTTGGTGCGGTCCGGCATGTAGACGACGTGGCTGTTGGGGCGCTCGGTGTGGGTGCGGCCGAGTTCGCCCTCGGGGTCGCAGGTGAGGACGAGGTGCCAGATCTCGTCGACGAGTTCGTCGGCAAGCGCTGTGGTGGCAAGGCTTTCGGGGCTGTTGCCGGAGCGGCCGAACGACACCATGAGCGTCGGGGTCTCGGGTTCGAGGTGGTCGAGCGGGCTGGCGACGATGCTGGTGGTGGGGATGGCGTCGACGCGGCGGCCGAGGTGGCGGCGGAGCGCGGCGGCGGCGATCTCGCCGATGAACGCGGAGCTGCCCGCGCCGGTGAGGATGATGCGGATGCCGGGGCGGCCGGTGATGTCGGTGAGGAAGTCGGCGAGTGCGGGGTCGGCGCGGTTGGCGACCTCGCGCCAGACGTCGGGCTGCTGGCCAATCTCGAGAATCGTTGCGCCGCCGTCTTTCTGGTCGGGCACGGTGACGGTCATTCGGCATCTCCGGTCGTGGTGGTGGTGGTCAGGCAGGCGCGGGCGTAGGGCCGCATGGCGTCGCGGATGTGGTCGATCACCAAGTTCTGGGCGGTGGGTTCGAGTTCACCGGCGCGGATGCGGTCGTACTGGTAGGGCAGGAACTGGCTGATGAGCGGAAGCGGGATGCCGACGCGGTCGAGGTTCTGCAGGAGGGTGACGCGGGCGGCGTCGACCTCGGGGTCGGCCCAGTAGTAGCGCAGCCGG
>DATEIG010000554.1:0-4182 GCA_035279185.1 Mycobacterium sp. | reverse complement strand
CGGAAGCGGCGCTTCGAGACCCACCGGAATGACGGCGCCTTCTGGCGGCAGCGGCGCGCCGGGAGGCGGTGGCAGCACGCCCGGAGGAAGCGGCGCGTCCGGCGGAGGCGGCACATCGGCGGGAGCCAAGTCGAGATACATGTGCTTGGAGAACTGCTTCTGGTAGGCGCCGCCGCCACCGACCTTCACGCCGCCGCCCTCACCCGAGGAGACGGGCGTGCCGTCGGGCAGCGTCGCGGCGGTGTGGCCGCCGTTCCAACCGACGTTGAGAGCGCCGGGCTTGGTTCCGTACTGGAAGCCCCGAGCCTTGAGAGCGCTTTCGATGTTGCCGGTGTTGAACCGGCCGCTGTAGACGGGACGGCCGGAAGCGGCGTTGCTCACGAATGAGACAAGGCCCGAGCAGTCAGTGCCGGCTGCGGAGTTTCCACCCGAAATGTAGGGCGTCCCCGACAGCTGCTGCACGAGCGCTAACAGTGATGCGGTAGCGACAGCAAACATGACGACGGACAGTAACAGAGGTGCAATTCGACCCTGAAATTCTGTGACCGCCTTCACAACTCGGTTGCGCAGTGGGCTCTTTCACTTTGTGCGCTATATGAACACGGTTGTTGGACAACAGCTTTGATCGATCGGATTGAAGCCACCGGTGTGCCGAGTGCTTGGATCGGAGGCTGAAACTTGGTTATCACCAACACTTTTGACGTCCAACGCTGATCCTTGCCAACCGAGCGACGCTCAGACGAACACTGCGACAAACGGAACGGACCGCATTTCGGCACGCAAACATTCAGATCTAGCAAATTTCACTGGTTGACCTCAGATGAGCAGCCTTCCGGGTGCCTATCGAGCACACGCAGCCCGGTGGCTGCCTGATGTGGGAAAATGGCCCGGTGGACGAGGTGTTCCGGGCACTAGCCGATCCGAGCCGCCGCCGTCTGCTCGACAGCCTGACGGAGCGAACCGGGCAGAGTCTGCGCGAGCTGTGCGAGGGGTTGTCGATGGCGCGGCAGTCGGTCAGTAAGCACCTCGGCGTCCTCGAAGCCGCCAATCTGGTCACCACGGAGCGGCGCGGCCGAGAGAAGCTGCATTTCATCAACGCCGACCCGTTGCGGGCGATCGCGGCGCGATGGACCGAGCAGTACAGCGAGGCGACCGAGCCGCCGTCACACCCGCCGACGAACTACTGGCACCGCGCGATGCATCAGCCGTAGGCCAACAGCAGAGGGATGCTCTGCTCGGCGCTCGTGAGCGAGCCGTGATGACCGACAAGCGATGACTCCAGCGGTTCGACGGTGCGCCGCACCATCGTCGCGGTGCCTGTCGCCGCGGCGACGACATCGCCGATCCTGCTTCGAACGTCGTCACGAACCGACCCACCGAACCATCCCGCGTCGATCGCTTCGTCACGCGACGCCACCCAGGCGCGGTCGCCGAGCGTCTCCCGCCACGCCGCGAGCACCGCGTCGGACGCGCCGTCCTCTATATAGAGGTGGCGGGCGCGCGGCTCGCCGCCGATGTCTGCGACTCCGTCGCGAAGGGGCGCGCACTCGTCGATGTCCACGGCGTCATCTCCTGCGGCCACCATCCCGTGGTCGGCGACGATGGCGAGCAGCCCGCCGGGCGGAAGGCCCTCGACGAGCGACTCCACCAACCGGTCGACCTCCCGCAGCTGAAGCCGCCACGCCGGGGAGCCGGGACCGTGGAGATGCCCGAGCAGATCGACCTCACCGTGGTAGCCGTAGCAGAACCCGCCGTCGGCGACCGCGGTGCGCACTCCCGCGGCGAGGTCGCCGAGGGCATGGACCCCGACGTAGCGGCCGCCGCGCAGCACCGCGCGGGTCAGGCCCGAGCCTTTGAACTCCGCCCCGGACACCACACTCACGGAAACACCCGCCGACGCCGCCCGCTCGAACGTGGTGGCCATCGGCTGCACCTCTTCGGGCGGTGCGACGTCGCGGAGATCGTCGCCCCAGGGGTGCGGACGCCAGCGCAGGGAGTTGATCACCCCGACATCGGGTAGCCGGAACGACATGCCGACCAAGCCATGCTCGCCGGACCGGCAGCCGGTGCCGATGGCGGCCAGTCCCGCCACCGTCGTCGACGGGAACCCGGCCTGCAGCGTCCGGCCGCGCAACTCCGCCATCACCGGCGCGTCCTGCGCGTGCGCATCGAGAAGCTCGGCGCCGAGGCCGTCGACAAGGAGCACACACGCGCCGTGCACCTCGGCCGGTAGGTCGATACGAGATTCGAAACCACCGACACCCATTGCCGCCAGCACGGATGGCACCACGTCGGCGAGATGGGGTGCGTGCCGGTCCGGCTGCGGCAGGTCCACATCGCGAGCCTGCCATATCCTTTGCGCTATGCCGCTGCGGATGATGACGGTCGCGGGCGCCGTGCTCACGGCGCTGATCGCCGGCTGCGCTTCACCGCACGCGACGACCGCGGCGACCCACGCTGCGGAGACCAAGCCCATGGCCGCGCCTGCGGCCCAGCTGAAGAACAGCCCCGCACCCGACGACACCGGCTTCTCGATCGGCACGGCGGCCACCGACACGATCGGCGGCTACCTGCCCGACGGGCGGACCCTTTCGCCGTTCGACGCCACCAACCCGGTGATCGGCTGGCTCGATCCGCCGTTGCTGGCCGCGGTGCAGAACGCGGCGCGCAGCGCCAAGGACGACGGCATCGACATCGAGATCACCTCGGGCTGGCGGACAAAGGGCTTCCAGCAGCGGCTGTTCGACGACGGTGTGCGGACGTACGGCAGCGTGGACGCGGCCCGACAGTTCGTCGCCTCACCGGACACCTCCCGCCACGTCATGGGCATGGCCGTCGACGTCGGCCCGGTCGAAGCCGACAACTGGATGATCCGCAACGGCCCGCGATTCGGACTGTGCCAGATCTACGCCAACGAGATCTGGCACTTCGAGCTGGCGGCGGACAAGGACGGCAACTGTCCGGCCCTGAGGCCCAACGCCGCGGGCTGAGGCACCCCTCAGCCGCACACCGCTGCGATCCGTTCCGCCACATCCGTTGCCACAGAGAGGGTTTGAGGGTCGTCAGCGGCGACGTAGCGATCCGCTTCCTTGTCGTACGCGGCGCCGGCGATCGTCGCGTGGTCGGCGTCGAGTTCGCCGACCTCGACCTGCCACCCGTGACGGGACAACTCGTCGGCGAAGTCACGGCTCGCCGCGATCGGCACGACGTCGTCATCGGTTCCGTGCAGAAGAGTGAACGGCGACCGGTCGGCGGCACCGGCGAGGCTTCGGGCCGGGACATCGCGCGTGATGGGGTCGGTCGCCATGAACGCTCCGGCCAGACACACCGTGTGTTTCAGCCGAACATCGAGGCCGACGGCGTTGATCGTCAGTCCGGCCGCGGCCAGTCCGCCCATGGACCAGCCCACGACCACGAGGCCGTCGGTCCCGCCCCCGAGGTCCTGCGCGAAGCGTGCCGACCGCAGCAAGTCGTCGCGGCCGCCGTCGTCGGCGTGGGAATCCCAGTCGGCCGCCACCACCGAGAACCCGTGAGCGGCGACGAGCTCGGCCAGCGTCCTCACCGCCGAGCGGGCGTTGCTCTGCATTCCGTGCCAGAGCAGCACGGTGGGTGCCGCGGGGTCACCGAACCGGTCGGCCAGCCGGCCGGGTGCATATTCGACAGTGTCCATCCCCGTCCAGGCTACGAGCCCGTCGAGTGATTCGTACCACCGCCTGTACCATTTCTGCATGCTGAGAGAGGACAGCCTCTCGAGTCGATTCGACTATCTCTTCGAGCCTCTCGACGCCGAGGACTCGGTGGAGCACGCCGACACCTCCGCAACGAGCGCTTCCCGAAACGGCAGAGAATCGGGAAGCGCCGCGCCGGCGCGAATGGCTTTCGCCGCATTCGTTCTCGCCACACTGGGGGCCTTCGCGGCGGTCGCGGCGCTGCTCGTCCAGCAGCCGACCACCCAGCAGGGCCCGCTCGAGATCCCCGTGGAGTCGTCGCCCGTGCCGACGACCGTGGCCGTGGTCGACCCCCCCGCAGTCACCGACGCGCCGCCACCGTCCACCGCCACGGACGACGAGACGCCCCGGACCGTCGAAACCGCCCCGCCGCAACCGGTTCCGCCGCAGCCGCAGCAGCCGAGCCAGACTTCGTCGCCGCGGGCTCCCCAGGGCGGCGCGGCGAACTCGCCCA
>DATEIG010000553.1:0-5708 GCA_035279185.1 Mycobacterium sp. | reverse complement strand
CACCACGTCGAACGCCGCCATCCGCCGCAGCTCCGGGGTGTCGGCGTGCACCAGCACGGCCGCTTCGCCCCGCGCGCCACGGGCGCGCAGCACGCCCAGCCAGCCGGGCGGCACCTTCTTCGGCGAGCAGGCGCAGACGGGACCCGATCTCGTCGACCTGCTTCCCGCCGGGCACATCCCGCCGGGATTCCTTCCCGTTCTGCGCGCCTACGACTACGCCGGTGACGAGGTGACGCTCGTCCACGCCGACAACGCGGCGCTGCGCCGGATGGCGGTGTTCGATGTGCTGATCAACAACGCCGACCGCAAGGGCGGCCACATCCTGTCCGCGACCGACGGGCACGTCTACGGGGTCGACCACGGTGTCAGCATGCATGTCGAGGACAAGCTGCGCACCGTGCTGTGGGGCTGGGCGGGCAAGCCGGTCGACGACGAGACACTCGAAAGCGTGGCCCGGCTGCGCGACGACGTTCGCGGGGCGCTAGGAGACCAATTGCGCGAGCACATCACCGCCGGTGAGGTCAACGCGCTTCGGCGCAGAGCCGCTGCGCTGCTTGATGATCCGGTGATGCCGTCACCCGACCGGCACCGCCCGATCCCGTGGCCCGCCTTCTGACGATCAGAGCCCGGTCGTCGCGTTGTGCCGGTACTGGATCGCGCGGTACGGCCAGTTGGATCCGTCGCCGGTGTTCCAGTGGCTGACCACCAGGTGCAGGTTGCGCAGCGTCGATCCCGGCACGATGTAGCCCCCGTACAGCTGGCTGAGCGTTCCCGCGGTGCAGCCGTCGGGCGGACTGCATCGCGGTGCGGGCCATGCGGCGTTGCGCAGCACCGTCGTCGTCGGCGCCTTCGCGAAGTCGTCGGTCGGATGGTCGAGGACCTTGACCCTGATGGTTCCGGTGTTCGTCTCGAAGTAGCTGAAGACCCAGCGGTTCTCGACACGTCGCAAGCTCATCTCGCCCACCGTCGTGCCCGCGGGCAGCAGCGGCCTGGGGTCGCTTCTGAACCAGCCCCCGGTCGACGGATGCCAGGCCGAGCGGTCGAGTAGCTCATCGGCGCGCACCCGGTAGAGGAAGGCGTTCTCGCGACGGGTGAAGGCGCTCGCGATGACGTACACCGAACCGGATTCGGGATCGTGCTCCCATGTGATGAGCTGCTGACGACCGTCGTCGTGGGAACCCAGCCGCCTCGCGTCAGGGCCGGCGTCATGCCAGGTGTCGCCGCAGTCGTCGCTGTAGCTGATCTCCGTCCACAGCACATTGTGCAGGCCACGGTTGACCATCGAGAACAGGTAGAGGGTGCCGTCGATGGTGATGGCGTCGGCGGGAAGCACCGTCGAATACCCGCTGCCTTTCCACGGTGGTCCGTCGTGCTGGTAGTCCCACAGCTGACGCGCGTAGTCGCCGCCGACAGCATCATGGAAAGTGATGCCGCCGTTGAGAGTTCGCAGCGACGTGTCGGTCGATCGCAGCATCACCGGGCTGCGCCACCCGGGCCCGCCTGCGCGGCACTCGTCGAATGTGTCGCCGAAGATGAACCCGGTCCGCCCGTCGGCGAGCGCGACGGCGATGCCGAGATCGGTGCCCCCGACTCCGAACCGCTCCGCGGAAGTGCCCGGGCCGGTGAGGTCTTTCACCTTGACCGTCGATGGCTGGACCTGCGCGGTGCTGATGCCCCGACCGATCATCACCCCATTATTGGCGCAATACTGCTTGCTGTGACCCTCACCGACGCCGCGCTGGCCGCCGAGCTGGCCCGCGACGCCGGTGAACTGCTCCTGCAGGTGCGCCAGGAGGAGTTCTGGGATTCCTACGACCTCGGCGACGCAGGCGACATGCGGGCCAACCGGCTGATCCTCGACGGGTTGGCGCGCGCCCGACCTGGCGACGCCGTGCTGTCGGAGGAGGCCGTCGACGACGTGTCGCGGGTGCATGCCGACCGGGTGTGGATCGTCGATCCGCTGGACGGCACGTGGGAGTTCTCCATCCGGCGCAACGACTGGGCGGTGCACATCGCGCTGTGGCAGCGATCCGGTGGACCCGACGGCCAGGGTGGCATCACCGATGCGGCCGTCGCACTGCCCGCGTCCGGCAGGGTCTTCCGCACCGACACCGTCAGCCCGCCGCCGCCGCGTGTGGACGGCCCGCTGCGCATCACCGCCAGCGCGACCAGGCCACCCGCGGTGCTGTGGCGACTGGCCGACCTGATGGACGTCGAACTGGTCCGGATCGGGTCGGCCGGAGCCAAGGCGATGGCGGTGGTCAACGGCGACGTCGATGCCTACCTGCACGCGGGCGGTCAGTGGGAGTGGGATTCGGCCGCGCCGGCGGGCGTGGTGTGGGCAGCGGGAATGCACGCGTCTCGGTTGGACGGCGCGCCGCTGATCTACAACCGCCGTGATCCGTACCTGCCCGACCTCTTGATGTGCAGGCAGGAGCTCGCCGATCCGTTGTTGACCGCGATCCGGTCGGTCATCAGAGGCGGCCGCCGCCCCACCCCCTAGAGTCGAGGGCATGCAGTCGTGGCAGGGGCCCAGCGTTCCGGCACTGCCGGGACGCGGTCCACAGCTGCGGCTGTACGACACCGCCGACCGGCAGGTGCGGCCGGTGTCGGCGGGCGACACCGCAACCATGTACGTCTGCGGCATCACGCCGTACGACGCCACCCACCTCGGCCACGCCGCCACCTATCTGACCTTCGACCTGGTGCATCGGCTGTGGCTGGACGCCGGCCACGACGTGAACTACGTGCAGAACATCACCGACGTCGACGACCCGCTGTTCGAGCGGGCCAACCGCGACGGTATCGACTGGCGCGAGTTGGCGGATCGGGAGACCGCGCTGTTCGCCGAGGACATGACGGCGCTGCGGGTCATCCCGCCGCGCGCCTACATCGCCGCCACCGAGGCCATCGGCGAGGTCGTCGAGCTGGTCGAGAAGATGCTCGCCTCCGGTGCGGCCTATGTCGTCGACGATCGCGAGCACCCCGACGTCTACTTCCGCGCCGATGCGACCGCGCAGTTCGGGTACGAGTCCGGCTACGACCGCGACACCATGCTGCGGCTGTTCGGTGAGCGGGGCGGCGATCCCGACCGCGCAGGCAAGAGCGATGAGCTCGATGCGCTGCTGTGGCGCGCCGAGCGGCCCGGCGAGCCGAGCTGGCCGTCGCCGTTCGGTCCGGGTAGGCCCGGCTGGCACGTGGAGTGCGCGGCCATCGCACTCGATCGCATCGGCACCGGACTCGACATCCAGGGTGGCGGCAGCGACCTGATCTTCCCGCACCACGAGTTCTCCGCCGCACACGCCGAAAGCGTCACGGGGGAGCGGCGTTTCGCGCGTCACTATGTGCACTCCGGCATGATCGGCTGGGACGGCCACAAGATGAGCAAGAGTCGCGGGAACCTCGTGCTGGTCTCCCGGCTGCGCGCCGACGGGGTGGAGCCAGCCGCGATCCGGCTCGGGCTGCTGTCCGGCCACTACCGCTCGGACCGGTCGTGGAGCGACGAGGTGCTCGACGAGGCGAAATCTCGGCTGCAGCGATGGCGCGACGCGACTGCGCTGCCGTCGGCGCCCGATGCCGCCGACGTGATCGCGAGGGTGCGCCAGTATCTGGCCGACGACCTGGACACCCCGAAAGCGCTGGCCGCCCTTGATGGTTGGAGCACCGACGCCCTCGAGTACGGCGGCCACGACGCGGAATCGCCGCGCCTGGTGGCCACCGCGGTCGACGCGCTGCTCGGAGTCGAGCTCTAGAACGCCGTCAAGCACACAGCACAGAAAGGAAGTGCTCATGAGTGCAGTCGATCGGAAGGTCGCGCTGATCACCGGCGGCGCCCGCGGTGTCGGGGCGGAGGTGGCCCGCCGCCTCTACGAACGCGGCGCCAGCCTGGTGCTGACCGACGTCGACGAGGGCGCCCTGCACGAGATCGGCGGCGAACTCGATGCAGACCGGGTGCTGACCGCTGTCGCCGACGTTCGTGATCTCGAGGCCATGCAGGCCGTGGCCGCCCAAGCCGTCGACCGGTTCGGCGGCATCGACATCGTGATGGCCAATGCCGGGATCTCCACCTACGGGTCGGTTCTCAAAGTGGACCCGGAGGCGTTCCGGACGCTCGTCGACGTCAACATCGTCGGCGTTTTCAACACCGTGCGCGCCACGCTGCAGTCGGTGATCGACCGGCGCGGGTACGTGCTGATCGTGTCGTCGGCCGCCGCATTCGCCGCCTCACCGGGCCTGGCGCCCTACGACCTGTCCAAGGCGGGGGTCGAGCAGTTCGCCACCGCGCTGCGCCTCGAAGTGGCGCATCTGGGTGTCGACGTCGGCTCTGCGCACATGTTGTGGATCGACACACCGCTCGTGCAGGACGCGAAATCCGATCTGCCCAGCTTCCGCAAGATGCTCGACTCGCTGCCGGGTCCGCTCGGCAAGACGACGTCGATCGAGGCGTGCGGCAAGGCGTTCGTCAAAGGCATCGAGGGCCGCAAGCGCTACGTCTACTGTCCCGACTACGTGTCGCTGCTGCGGTGGTTCAAGCCGCTGCTGTCGAGCCGCATCGGCGAGTCGGGCACCCTGAAGGTCGTACCGGCGCTGCTGCCGCAGATGGACGCCGAGGTCGAGGCGCTCGGCCGTTCGATGAGCGCCCGCACCCAGGAAGTGGAGAAGTGATGAGGCGAGTCGCCATGCTGATCGCGGTCGCGGCGCTGGTGCTGGCGGGCTGCACCGCCAAAGAGGGGGAGGAGACGACGACGTCCGCGCCGCCGTCCCCGTCCGCCGCCGTGACACCCGACCAAGCCCGCGCGATCGCCAAAGAGGCGTACATCTGGGGCTTTCCGATGGTCGACAACTATCGGGTGCAGTACGCCTACTTCGTCAACAAGCAGGACCCCGAATACAAGGGCGGATGGAACGAGATCCACAACACCGCGCGGGTGTACACGCCCGAGGACAAGGCGATCCAGACGCCGAACTCCGACACCCCGTACTCCGCGGTCGGGGCCGACCTCCGCGCCGAACCTCTGGTGTTGACCGTGCCGCCCATCGAGCAGGACCGTTACTACTCACTGCAATTCGTCGACGGCTACACCTACAACTTTCACTACGTCGGCAGCCGGACCACGGGTAACGGCGGCGGCAAATACCTTCTCGCAGGCCCCAATTGGAAGGGTGACAAACCCGAAGGCGTCGACGAGGTCATCCGGTCGGACACCGAACTGGCCATGGTGCTCTATCGCACGCAGCTGTTCGGGCCGTCGGACATCGACAAGGTCAAGGAGATCCAGGCGGGCTACCAGGTCGCACCGCTGTCGGTCTTCCTCAACCAGCCGCCGCCCGCGCCTGCGCCCGCCATCGATTTCGCGCCGCCGCTGACGCCCGACCAGGAGAAGACGTCGCCGCAGTTCTTCGAGATCCTGAGCTTCGCCATGCGGTTCGCGCCCGCGCTGCCCGACGAGAAGGAGATGCGCGACCGCTTCGCGACCATCGGCATCGGGCCCGACGGCAGCTTCCAAGCCGACAAGCTCAGCCCCGAGATGCGCAAGGCGGTCGAGGACGGCATGGCTGACGCGTGGGCCGAGTTCGACGCCCTCAAGAAGCAGAAGATCGACACCGGCGAGGTGACGTCGGCCCAACTCCTCGGCAGCGCAGAGGATCTCAAGGGCAACTACCTCTACCGGATGGCAGGCGCGGTACTCGGCATCTACGGCAACACC
>DATEIG010000552.1:0-6793 GCA_035279185.1 Mycobacterium sp. | reverse complement strand
AACAGATACATCGGTTTGTAGACCGATGAGCCTTGAGTCAGTTCCAACGCATCCAACGTCGCATCGGAGTCGAGCAACTGCGCGGTTCGCAGCGCCTCGTCGAGCCTGATACTGCCCGGCACGCCGTCGTCCATGTTTAGCTTGGCGATGACGGCGACCTGGTCACCGACGACCTGTCGGACGCGCGCGGCGATTTCACGGGCGAAGCGCGACCGGTTGTCGATGGTCCCCCCGTAGGCATCCGTGCGGCGGTTGATCAGAGGGCTGAGAAACGAACTCGGCAGATAGAGGTGGCCGAAATGCAATTCCACGGCGTCGAATCCGGCATCGACCGCCACCCGCGCCGCCTCGGCGAATTGTTCGACGACGGCGGCGATCTCGTCTCGGGTGATCGCCCGGCAGTAGGCGAACGAGGTGGGGTTGATGAACCGGCTCGGCGCAAGCGCGGTCACACCGGTGTGCTTGCGGGGCGCCACCACCCCGGCATGGCCGAGCTGCGCCGAGACCGCCGCGCCGGCGCCGTGCACCGCGTCGACGAGGCGTCGCAGGCCCGGCAGAGTGGCCGCGGTCATCACGATCTGACCTGGTGCACTGGCGCTTTGGCGCGATACGCAGCAGTAGGCGACCGTCGTCATCCCGACGCCGCCCTTGGCGAAGGCGACGTGGAAGTCGATCAGGTCGTCGGTGACCGAGCCGTCGGGTGACCGTCCCTCCGACGTCGCCGCCTTGATGACGCGATTGCGCAGCGTTGCCGGCCCCAGCCGGGTCGGAGCGAAGGGGTCGGGTGCCGCGGTGGTCATGCACACACCGTCGAACGCGAACCGGCGCCGGTCAATGTAGTTGTCCCGATAGCCGGGAGCGTGAACGCACCCGACCGTGCGATCGTCATAGCCTCACGCAATGAACGACGGCGAGGTCTTCGTCATCGACCGGGTGAAGACCCGCCCCGGTTGCGCGCGCCAGTTCGTCGACCGATACATCAGCGAGTATGCGCCCGGCGCCCGCGAACGCGGAATGACGCTGCGTGACGTCCTGGTCAGTCCGCCGATATGGTTCGACGACCAGCCCAATACCGTCACGATCACGTGGCGTCTGCCGAGCCCGCAGGCATGGTGGGAGATGACGTGGAAAGGGCGGCCGGACCCCTCGCTGGCGCAGTGGTGGGACGACATCGGTGGCTTGATCGCAGCGCGTAGCCGCAGCGTCGCGGCGGCGGCTGCCCACGTCGACGGTTTGTGCGATGTTTAACGTCATTCGTCTCATCGACACGGTTGACGAGGCAGCCCGTGACCGCCTGCTCGAGAAGCTGCGCACAGCGACCGACGGCATCGGTGCCGACGAGCATCTGGTTCGGCCCACGCTTGCCGGTGTGCGCAACGGCGGCGACATTCTCCTGCTTCTGCGTTTCCCCGATGTCAGCCAATGGCTCAGCTGCGCAGGCGCTGTCGACAGCGTTCTTGCCGATCCGGCCGTGACGCACGTCAACGGCGCGACGTACCACGGGCGACTCGTTCCGACGACGAACACCACAGGCACCGTCTACCGCACCCTGTTGCTTCGCGTTGAACCGGACACCGACGAGGTCACACTCGCGCGGTTCGAGGACGACCTTCGACTCCTTCCCCGCTATGTCACCTCGATTCACTCCTGGCAGCTCAGCCACGTCGAGTCGGCTACGGGAACGTCATCGTGGACCCACGTTTTCGAGCAGGAGTTCCGCGACTTGGCCGGATTGACGGGTCCCTATCTCATGCATCCGATCCACTGGGCCTACGTCGACCGTTGGTTCGATCCCGAATGCCCGAACGTGATCATCCGCGACCGGGTGTGCCACAGCTACTGTGCACTCGACGGCGAGCGGTGAGATTCACATGCCCGCGGGCAGGATGTTCGGGTTCGCCGTCGCAGGCGGTTCGAGCGGCGGGAGCACGGTGCTGCCGTCGAGGCTGCGCACCCGTAGCCCCTGCGACCACGGATAGTGCAGGCTGAACGCTACGAGGCCGGTCCGCTCGGCCGCAGGTAGATGACACATCGCGAGCACGGTCTCGGCGAGATACTCGACCGGCTCGGTAGGGAAGGATTCCGGAATGAGTTGCGCGGCACCGGGTGTGCGTATCGCGGTGGACGGGCCGACGCAATTGACTGCGATGTTGTCGTCGACGAGCTCTGCCGCGACGCCCTGGGTGAAACGGTGCAGCGCGGCCTTGCACGACGCGTAGATGACGTCGCCGGAAGTCTTGTTGTAGTCGCGGTAGGGCCGGACCGGCGCGACGCCGGTCACTGAACCGATGTTGACGATCCAGCCCGCTCCGCGCCTGCGCATGTGCGGCACCGCGGCTTTCGTCAGGATGAACGGGGTGCGGAGATAGTGCTCCACGGTGCGGTCGAAGGTGTCGAGGGTCATGTCCTCGATCCGCGCGTAGTCGGCGAAGCCGGCGTTGTTCACCAGGATGTCGAGGCTTCCCGTCCGTTCGACGACGTCGCTGACCAATCGTTCCCGCTGATGGGGATCCTCGAGGTCGGCGGCGATGCCGAACGCCTTCCCGCCGGCCCCTTCGATCAGCTCGATCGTCTCACCGATCGTTCCCGGCAAGGCCGTTGTCGTGCCACCCCGCACAGACGACGACAGCTCGAGGGAGCGTGCCGTCACCACGACTGTCGCGCCCTCTGACGAGAGCCGTTGCGCCACAGCGCGTCCGATGCCTCGACTGCTTCCGGTGATGAGCGCCGTCTTGCCGGCAAGCAGTTGAGTCATCGGATCACGAAGTGGTCTTCGACGGGAGCGCGGTGTTGGTGCCACAGGTCGACCAGCCGGTACGGGGTGGCCACCACCACGCGGCCGGAGCCGGACCGGTAGTAGGTGTGGGCGTTCGGGGTGTGACACCACACGGTGCGCAGCATCGCGTCGTCGATGCGATCCACGTAATCCTCGTAGGCCTCGCGCGTCACCTCGATGGTGGTTGCGCCGCGCAACGCCAGCAGTTGCAGGCATTCCACGATGTAGTGCGCCATCACCTCCATCGAGAAGTTGGCGCCTGCGCCGTGTCCGGGGCTGTAGTTCGGCGCGGAGTTGATGAACAGATTGGGGAACCCGGGAACGGTTCCGCCGCGGTAGGCGCGCGGGCTGTCGCCCCACTCGTCCCGCAAGGTCCGCCCGTCGCGGCCGCGGATGTCGATCGTGGACAGGAAGTCGAGGTGATAGCCCGTCGCGTAGACGATGACGTCGAGATCGAGCTGTCTGCCGTCTTGGGTGACGATGCCTTTCGCGTTGACCTCGGCGGGTTCGGCGGCCTCGACATCGACGTGATCACGCGTCAGTGCCGCGTAGTATCCGCCGGGGTCACGGATGATCCGCTTGCCGTACGGCGCGAAGTCAGGCGTCACCTTCTTCGCCAATTCGCTTCCCTCACCGAAAGTTTCGTTGATGTATTCCGTGCACATCTGCAGCAGCACATCGTTGGCCGGCGAGATCGACAGATGGTCTTTCGCCCATTCGGGGTCCTGGAGGATGACCGGATAATTGTTGTCCGCAGTGGCCCAGTACGACTTGAGCCGGTGCCAGTTGGCGTAGTACGGCACATGACGCCCCAGGTAGCGGCGATATTCGGGGACGTCGTCGGAGGGTCGCTTCCTGGGCGCCACCCAGTGCGGTTGACGCTGGAACACCGTCATGTGTGCGACGTCATCGACACTGGCGTCGACGATCTGCACCGCGGTGCATCCGGCGCCGATGATCGCCACCCGCTTGCCACGCAGGTCGAGGTTCGGGTCCCACAGCGCGGAGTGAACGCTGATGCCTTCGAAGGTGTCCCGCCCGGGTAGATCGGGCCATCGAGGCCGGTTGAGGTAGCCGGCGGCCGTGACGACCACCCGCGCGCTGCTGATCCCGCGGTTGCCCGAGCTGTCGACGGTGTGGATCTGCCACTGCTTGCGTTCCTCGTCCCACCACAGCGCGTCCACCTCGGTGGAGAAGCGCGTGTGGTCGCGCAGACCGTACTTGTCGGCGAGATCGACGAGGTAGGCCTGGTACTCGGCGCCCTGGGGGTAGTAACTCGACCAGTTCGGGTTCACGTCACGCGACAGCGAGTAGTACGCCGAGGGCGTGTCGACGCCGATGCCGGGATATTTAGTGGTCAGCCATGTGCCCCCGACCTCGTCGTTGCGATCGAAGATCTGGTAGGAGACGCCGGCGTCGGCTGCCGCCAGCGCGGTCACGATCCCGGCCAGCCCGGCACCGATGATCGCTACCGTCGTGGTCTCCGGAATCGGCACCGTACGGGCCAACGTGGGCTGCGAGAGCTGAAATCCACCCTGCTCGAGCAGCAGGGGGACGAACTCGTCAGCGACGTCGGCGCCCAGGGCCAACGGCAACACCGCGGCGAACAGAGCGGGATCGTCGGCAGCCACTGCGTCGCCTCGACGCGGCGCGTCCAACGCCTCGATGACCGCGGTGGCCAAATGCTCCCGCGTCGCGACGTCCGCGACACCGGCACGCTCCGGCGGGTCAGGCACGTGGGAGATCTTCGGCGCGAACCGCTCGACCACCGTCAGGTCGCCGGTCAACTGAGCCAGCACTGCGACCAGCACACCGGCGTCCGCTTCGAGGAGGTGCATCCGCAGTTCGTCGCGATCGACGGGCGCGCGGTGGGGCGCCGGCCGGGCCTGTGCATCAGCAATCACGGATACGAGTATCGGAGCCGGTGTGCAAGATGCGCACCCTGCTGCCTACTGAGCGGGACACGGGTCATCCGCGACATGGTCACGGTGCCTAATCTGCCGCCATGGCTTCAGAGGCGATCGTCGCGCAGGCGCGCAGTCACACCGTCGGCGACATCCCGCGCCGGTCGGCGCGTACGCGTCCGGGGAAGGTGGCGATCATCGATGGCGAGGTCACGCTGACGTTCGCCGAGTTCGACCGGCTCGTCGACAGGGCCGCGGCGGCACTGAACGACAACGGGTTCGGGCCGGGCGACAGGGTCGCGCTGTTGGCACACAACTGCTGGCAGTACGCCGTCCTCGCGTTCGCCAGCGCACGTGCAGCGGTGGTGCTTGTCCCGATCAACTTCATGCTCACCGCCGAGGAGATCGCCTACATCCTGCGACACAGCAACGCCGACGGTTTCATCGTCGAAGCGGGGCTGGCGCCGACGGCGGAGCACGCAATGCGGCTGGCCGACGCCTCGTTCACGACAGCTGCGCTGGTGCTGCCTGGACAGACCCTGCCGGCTGAGTGGGACGACTTCGCTCAATGGTTGACCACCGACAACGCCGCTCCCTCTCCTCAGATCGACGACGATCAGCTGCTGCGGCTGATGTACACCAGCGGAACAGAGTCGCGCCCCAAAGGCGTGATGCACAGCAGCCGCAGCCTGATGTGGCAGTACGTCAGCACTATCGTGGCGGGCTCGATGTCCGGCGATGATGTCGAGGTTCACTCGCTGCCGCTCTACCACTGCGCCCAGCTGGACAACTTCCTCGCCACCAACATCTAACTCGGCGCCACGAGCATCATCGTGCCGCGCCCCGATCCCGAAATCGTTCTGCGGACGATCGCCGAGTACCGGGTGACCAACTACTTCGCCCCGCCGACCGTGTGGATCAGCTTGCTGCGCTCCCCCGTCTTCGACCAGGTCGATCTGTCGAGCCTGCGCAACGGATACTACGGCGCCTCGGCGATGCCAATCGAGATCCTCAACGAAATACGGGTGCGGCTGCCGAACCTCCGGCTGTGGAACTTCTACGGGCAGACCGAGATGGCGCCACTGGCGTCCGCCCTCGGCCCCGACGAGCAGGATGCCCACGCCGGCTCGGCGGGCCGCCCGGTCGTCAACGTGGAGACCACGATCCTCGACGACGACGACCGACACGCCCCCATTGGCGTCATCGGCGAGATCGCCCACCGCAGCCCCCATCTGATGCTCGGCTATCTCGACGACCCCGAGAAGACAGCCGAAGCGTTCCGCGGCGGCTGGTTTCACTCCGGCGACCTCGGCTACTACGACGAACACGGACTTCTGCATGTGGTGGACCGCAAGAAGGACATGATCAAGACCGGCGGCGAGAACGTCGCCAGCCGCGAGGTGGAGGAAGTCCTCTACCGGCACAACGGGATAGAGGAGGCAGCCGTCTTCGGTCTGCCGCACGAGGTGTGGGTGGAAGCGGTGGTCGCGGCGATCGTCCCGCGCGATGGGCTCACGCTCGACGAGGACGAGATACTGCGGCACTGCCGAGCGCACCTCGCCGGTTTCAAGGCGCCCAAACAGGTGTTCTTTATCGACTCGCTACCGAAGAATCCCAGCGGCAAACTCCTCAAACGGGTGCTGAGGGAGCGCTTCAGCTCGCCGGCCCTCAACCACTGAAGAATGTTCCACTGACCGGGCACTACCGTGCCACGGGCGCCCCGGTGCCGGTTGACTTCTCAGCCATGAGCAACGAGATCACGCTGTCGGAGGTTCAGGAGTTCATCGCGGGTTTCTGGTACCACTACGACCAGGGCCACTTCGAGGACCTGGGCGCCCGCCTGGGTGAAGAGATGGAGTACCTGAGCCGGTCGGACTCGGGGAATTGCCCGTTCGAGGAGCTGCTCGCCGCCGAGTTGCACGGCCGCGCCGAGACCCTGGCCTGGCTCACCCAGCACCGCAACGAGAATCCCTATCCCCTGCGTCACCACGCGACCAACATCTTCCACACCGGCGTCGACGGTGAGGTGACCACCGCTCGCTTCTACCTCTACGTCAACCAGGTGACGAATTCGATCCCGTTCGACGTGTCCAGCGATGTCGTCGACGTCGGT
>DATEIG010000551.1:0-4213 GCA_035279185.1 Mycobacterium sp. | reverse complement strand
AGATCGCCTCGAGCATGTTGGCGGTGGCGCCCAACTCGAACGCGCGCCGGACGAATGCCGCTGAGAGATCGATCTGCCGGACGCCGGGCGCGAGCGCGTTTTGCACGTCGACCATCGCCTCTTCGGTGATGCGACAGGCGTTGCGGACACACGAGATCTGATCAGCCGTCTTGACCAGCTTCGCCGGGCCGACGACCTGTGCGGCGTCCGACGGCGGACCCGACGGGAACAGCCGGGTCTGCGCCCGGCGCATCGCCCCGGTCAGTTCGTCGACGGCGACGGCCGCACCGGCGGGCACCAGGTCGGCCAGCACCGTCGCGAAATGTTCCACCCCTTCGTCGAATTCGAGATAGACAGGGCCGTGGACGTGGTCGGCGGGCACTTCGGTGTCCGACAGCGAGCCCTCACGCATCGGCATGAACAGGTGCGGGTGTTCGTCGTCGGCCAGCACAACGGCGACCGGCCGCTCGACATGGCTGAGCCCGGCGTCGAGCAACCGCCAACTCGCGCCGGTGGCGTACACGACATTGCCGTTGCCGAGCAGAACGAGCGCGCCGACGCCCTTCTCCTTCATGGAGTCCCGCAGCCTTTCACCGCATTCCCGGTACATGCGCGCCATGTCCGGCAGCTCGGGGATGTGGAATGCGGTGCTCCCCGCTGTCGCGATCGCGGTCATTCGACGCCCAGGAAGTTCTTGATGTTGGTGCTGACGATCTTGGTCGCGGCTTGCGGTCCCACGGCGTCGACGACGCTCTTCAGCGACTTCTCCGAGTAGCCGAACGTCGACTCGTTGTGCGGGTAGTCCGACGACCACATCACGTTGTCCTCGCCGATCTTCCCGATCAGCTCCAGCCCGAGCGGGTCGACCATGAAAGAGGCGCACATATGCTCTCTCCAGTAGTGCCGGACATCGTGGCTGAGTTCGTGGTTGAACATGTGCCGGTAGGACGCCAGCATGTGTTCGGCGTCTTGCAATGCCGTTGGCACCCAAGCGATCCCGCCTTCGAACCAGCCGATCTTCAGGCTCGGGTGTCTGTCCAGGATGCCGGAGAAGACATACTTGGCGAACTGCTCCCGGAACGAGTCGACGTTCACCATCATGCCGACGACCACGCTGTTGTGCTGGCACGGCGTCTTGGGTGGGGTTTCGCCGATGTGGTGGCTGACGGGGACGCCCGACGCCTCGATCTCGTCCCAGACCGCATCCATGTCGGTGCTGCCGTAGTCATAGATGTTCCCGTCGTCGTCCTTGCCGGGATTCAGCGGCAGCAGGAACGTCTTGAGCCCCAGCGACTTCAGTTCCTCCAACGTGCTGCGGGTGCCCTTCGGGTCCCACCAGTTGATGAGCCCGACACCGTGGAAGTGGCCCTTGCTGCGTTCCTGCAGATCGGCGATGTGCTCGTTGTATATGCGGAACACACGCTCGCGCAGCGCTTTATCGGGATAGTGGAACAGCGCCAGCACGGCGTTCGGGAAGGCCAGCTCCTTGTCGATGCCGTCCTCTTTCAACTCTCGGACGCGAGCCTCGATGTTGTTCGAGGCCGCGCCTGCGAGGTCGTCGTACTGCATGAGCACACGGCCGAAGTCACCGCCGGTCCACGCCTTGCCCTTCATCCCGACCATGTAGGCGCCGTCCTCGTACCAGATGCGCGGCGCGGCACCCTTCAACTCCTCGGGGAAGCGTTCGTAGAAGATGTCGTCGGCCACCGAGATGTGGTTGTCGGCGGAGAAGATCTCAGTTCCGGTGGGCAAACCGTAGTCGCCCTGCGCGTGCCCCTTGCGGAACTTGGGTGCGCCGAAACCCTCGGGTGGATAAAGGGTTGGCGATGACGTTGCGGTCGGGGTAGACATCGTCGGTACTCCAATCGGGCTGTGGGACGGGACTGTTGGCTACCAGGTCACCGGGAGTTCATAGACGCCGTAGGCCAGCCGGTCATGCTTGAACGGGACGTCGTCGAACGGGATCGCCAGTTCCATCGTCGGGATTCGTTTGAGCAGGGTCGGGAACACGATCTGCATCTCGGCTCTCGCCAGCTGCTGACCGACGCACTGGTGGCGGCCGTAGCCGAAGCCGAGTTGCTGGCCGACATCGCGGCCGAGGTCGAGCTTGTCGGGTTCGGGATAGGCAGCGCTGTCCCAGTTGGCCGGCGCCAGGTCGAGGATGATGCCCTCTCCTGCGCGGATCCTCTCGCCCCCGATCTCGATGTCCTCCAGCGCAATGCGGCGCTGGCCTGTCTGGATGATCGACAGGTAACGCATCAACTCTTCGACGGCGTTGGCGATGAACTTCGGATCGTCGGAGTCGCGAAGCAGCGCAGCCTGTTCGGGGTTTTCCAGCAGCGCGAGAATGCCGATGCCGATCATGTTGGCGGTCGTCTCGTGGCCCGCGATCAGCAGACCGGTGCCGAGTTGCGCGGCCTCCTTGACGTTGATCTCACCGGCGGTCACCCGTTCCGCCAGATCGGACACCGCATCCTCGGAGGGGTTGGCCTGTTTCTCCTCGACCAGGTTGATCAGGTACTGGTGCAGGCTGAAAGCGCCCTTCTGCATGGCGTCGGCAGCCGCGTAGCGGGCCAGGCCCGCGTTGGCATGCTCCTGGAAGAACTCGTGGTCCTCGTAGGGCACGCCGAGCATGTCGCTGATCACGCGGGTCGGTACCGGAAGCGCGAGCTTTGCGACCAGGTCCGCCGGTTGCGCACCGCCGAGGATACCGTCGATGCACTCGTTCGTGACGTCCTGGATCACCGGCCGCAGCGCCTCGACGCGGCGGAAGGTGAACGGCTTGGAGAGCATCCGACGGAACCGCGTGTGTTCCTCGGCGTCGGAGGTGAACACCGAACGCGGCCGCTTGTGCACGGTCGCGAGCATGTGCTCGTTCCAGTGCGGAAACCCGTCGAGCCTGTCGTCGACGCTGACCCGCGGATCGGCGAACAGCTCGCGCGCCACCGCGTGTCCGGTGACCAGCCACGGCGTACTGCCGTTCCAGATACGCACTCGCGACAGCGGTTTCGCCTCGTTCATCGTCAGCATCTGTGGCGGTGGCGCGAACGGGCACCGCGCGTCGCGGTCCATTGGATAGGAGGGGATGTCGGCGCTCACGCCGGATGCGTTCTCGGTCAGTGTTTCAGACATCGGCGTGTGTTCATTCCTCGATATCGATGGCCAGGGCCGGGCAGGCCGCGGCGGCGTTGCGGACGTTGGCTGCTTGGTCGGACGTCGGGCTGTCGGTGAGCAGGAACACGACGCCGTCGTCGTCACGTTGGTCGAACACCTCGGTGGCGTTGAGGACGCACTGACCCGAGGACACGCACTTGTCCTGATCGACAAGAACTTTCACGGTTGCTCCGAAACGGGTGCCCGCCACAGCCCGACAATCGCATCGATGAGCCCGGAGGCAACCGCGGCCCAACTCGTCCGCGGCACACCGCCGCCCTCGGCGAACGCGCGCTCGAAGTCGGCGCAGGTGTGCATCATCAGGTTGCGCACCATGATGTTGCGCTCGACCACCACAGCCTCGGGGAGGTCGGGAAGGCATCGGGTGATGCCGTCGACGACGCGGACGACGGACGGCGATGCCAGCGCGTCGCGAACCACGATCTTCTGGTACTCGGGATCGGCCAGCGCCTGCGCGGCGAACCGCGCGTACCACGTCGGGTTTCCCAGCTGCGCGAGGTGCTCGGTCAGCGAGCACACCAGGCAGGTGATCCAGTCCCGCAGCTCCGCCGAATCTTCGATGTCGGCCACCATCCGCTCCTGCAGCCGCTCTATCGACGCACGGTGCTTCTGCTCGATCGCGCGCACGAGGTCGGTCTTGGTGCCGAAGTGGTAACCGACAGCAGCGTTGTTTCCCTGCCCCGCCGCTTCGCTGACCTGGCGGTTCGACACCGCGAAGACACCGTGCTCGGCGTACAGCCGCTCAGCCGCCTTCAGAATCGCCTCTTGCGTGTTGCTCGCCCGGTCAGCGCGCACCGCTCGTGCAGTGGTCACAGTCACAGTCAACCGGTCGCACGCCGTTAAGTCAAGCGACTGATTTAAAAGCCGGCGATTAGAGTTCCGGAGACCATGGTGGCAGCGCAGTTCGTCGACAACGACCGGGTGCGAATTCACTTTCTCGACTCCGGCGGCGACGACCGCGGCGCGCCGGTCATCTTCGTACCGGGCATGACGGACGTGGCGGACGACTACCTCGAGGTTCTCTCTCTTTTCGGACGGC
>DATEIG010000550.1:0-3052 GCA_035279185.1 Mycobacterium sp. | reverse complement strand
GGATCCTCGATCAGCTTGGCGATCGCGGTCGCGTCGGACGCCTTGGCCTTCGACCCGTTGGTGTAGGTGGCGCCGACCACGCCCAACCCCATGGTCATCATGAGGTCGTCGTTGCCCTTCTCGTTCATCAGGCGCGCCATGGCGACGGTGCCGCCCGCGCCGATCACGTTGAAGACCTCGACGCGGCCGGTGATGTCGTTGTCTTCCATGATCTTGACCGCGGTGCGGGCGGTCAGGTCGTAGCCACCGCCCGGGCTGTTGGGCACCATCATCCGCAGCCGATGAAAACCCTTCTCTTCACCCCCGCGGGTGACACCGCAGCCGCTGACCAGCAGCGCGGCGATGACGGCGAACACCAGAATCGCCGTTTTCCGAGTGCACTTCACGTCGTCCCCAATCACGTCAGGTGTGATGCTGGTCAATACTGAACCCCGGGAGTGAGCCAAGTCACTGATGAGTTCGCAAAGGAAGTATTGGTCATTAAGTACATGACCTGGTCGCGCAGCCTGGCCGGCCAGTTTCTGGTGTTCCAGCTGCTGGTGGTCGCGGTGGTGCTGGTCGCGATCGCGATCGTCTCGGTCGCGCAGTCGACCCGTGAGTTCCGCGAGGTGCGCGGTCAGCGGATGATCGCGGTGGCCGAGAACCTGGCGTCGACGCCGATCGTGCGGGACCGCTTCGCCGACCCGGCGGCCGCGCAGGTCCTCGCACCGGAAACCGATCGAGCGGTGGCGCTGTCGGGAGCGGGCATGGCCGAGATCCTCGCGCCCGACGGCACGGTTCGCGCGTCGTCGGATCCCGACCGCATCCGGTCGCGGATGGATCTCGGTCCGAGCCGCGCCGACGAAGGCCGGGCATGGTTCGGCGATGACGACATCGACGGCGCACACAGCCTCGTCGGTCAGGTGCCGATTCTGTCGATGAACGGCGACGTGCTCGCCGTCGCCTCGGTCAGCGAGCCGTATCCGTCGGTGTGGGAACAGCTGAGCGGCGCGGGCAGGCGCCTGCTGCTGTACCTGGGCCTCGGCGCGGCGCTCGGACTGCTCGCCTCCTGGCTGCTGTCCCGGCGGATCAAACGGCATACCCGCGGCCTCGAGGTCGCCGAGATCGCGGGCCTGGCCGACCATCGGGAAGCGTTGCTGCACAGCATCCGCGAGGGTGTGGTGGCGGTGAACAACGACGGCGTCGTCACGCTGCTCAACGACAGCGCCGCCGAGTTGCTCGGCGTGGGTGACGACGCGGTCGGCAGGCGTGTGGACGGTATCGGCCTGGAACCCGCCGTGGTGGAGTTCCTGCTGTCCGGAGACGACGGCCGCGCCGCCGGAGACACCGTGATCGCCACCCGGACAAGGGTATTGGCGTTGAACAGGCGGTCGGCGACCAGCCAAGGTCAGGTGATCGGTACCGTGACGACGATGCGCGACAGCACCGAGCTTGCCGCGCTTCAGGGACAGCTGTCGTCGCACAAGAGCGTGACCGACACGCTGCGGGCGCAGACCCACGAGTTCGCCAACCAGTTGCACACCATCTCGGGGCTCGTGCAACTCGGCGAGTACGACTCGGTGCGCGACCTCGTCGGGACGCTCACCAGGCGCCGGGCCGAGATCAACGACGCCGTCACCAGCCGGATCTCCGATCCCGCCGTGGCCGCCCTGCTGATCGCGAAGACCTCGCTGGCCGCGGAGAGCGGCGTGGCTCTGGTGCTTGCTCCCGACTCGCATCTGTCCGCGCTGGCCCCTGCGGTGGCGACGGACGTGATCACGTTGCTGGGCAACCTCATCGACAACGCCGTCGACGTGTCGGTGGGGGCGGACCCCGCTCGCGTGACGGTACGCATGGAGGACGGTGACGGCCTGATCATCTCGGTCGCCGATTCGGGACCCGGTGTGCCCGAACATCTTCGGGAGGAGATCTTCGCCAGGGGTGTCACATCGAAGCCGGAGGTGCCCGGTGGCCGGGGCATCGGTTTGGCGCTCGTGCGCCTGGTCACGGCACAGCACGGCGGCACCGTCGAGGTGACGGACGCCTCGACCGGCGGCGCGCTGTTCGTGGTGCGGCTGCCGGAGACGTCGGCGTCGAGGCTGAGTGCGCATGCGTGACGTGCTCGTCGTCGACGACGACTTCATGGTCGCCGAGATCCATCGTCGATTCGTCGAACAGGTCGAGGGCTTTCGCGCGGTCGGGGTGGCGAGAACCGGCGCCGAGGCTTTGACGGCGGCCCGGGATCTGCGGCCACAGCTGATCCTGCTCGACGTCTACCTGCCGGACATGACGGGCCTGGAGGTGTTGCAGCGGTTGCGGTCCGGCGGAGACCGGGTCGGCGTCATCATGATCACCGCCGCACGCGAACTCGACACCGTGAGTGGTGCGCTCGACGGTGGAGCGGCCGACTATCTGATCAAGCCGTTCGAGTTCGATCAGCTCAAGGCGAAGCTCGAGGCGTTCGCGGCGCGGGCCGAGGCCCTGGAGTCGGCAGGCGGCGTCGACCAGTCGCTGATCGACTCGCTCTTCGGCGGCGGCGCGGCGGCACCGCAGGAGGTGCTGCCGAAGGGCCTCGGCGCCGAGACGGGCAAGCTCGTGCTCGACGCGGTGCGCGAGGCCGGCGAGGTGTCGGCGGCCGAATGCGCTGAGCACGTGGGCATTTCACGAGTCAGCGCGCGGCGCTACCTCGAGCACTATCTCAGCACCGGCGCGCTCGAGCTCCGGTTGCAGTACGGCGTGGGCCGTCCCGAGCGGCGCTATCGCACCACCGGCTGATCGGGTATCTCAGGCGGCGTCTTGTTCGGCGATGGCGATGCCGATTCGGAGTTCGGTTTCGCTGACTTCGATGCGGGGTGGACCGGGTAGTGGTGGTGGGGTGGATCGGTAGCGGTGTCCGGTGGGCGTTTCGAATTGCGCTGTGTGAACCGCGTTTTCGGTGCCTGCGGCAACCCGCCATCCTGGTGCTTCTTTGACGTAGTTGCAGCGTTCACACTCACCCAGCCCGTTGCCGGCGCTGGTGGGCCCGTCGCGGTGGCAGGGTTGGGCGTGGTCATGGTGGCGGATCGGCGCGTCG
>DATEIG010000549.1:0-3192 GCA_035279185.1 Mycobacterium sp. | reverse complement strand
TCGGCCACGGACGCGTCGCGGGGAAGTGTGCCATGCATCACAGGATCTGTCTAATTTTCCGCACACACGTCAAATCAGTGTGAGCTGGCTGTTTACCTTGACTGGCAATCTCCTGGGAAGCCCAGCAGCGGGCGAAACGCTGTTCGCGCTTCTCGATTAAATCCATTCAGCGGTAGATGTGGCGAAGTTTGTCGGGCGCAGAGAACACGATCGACTCGTATCACTATTTGCGCTGCTGGAGCCGCCGCCGAACTCCAGGGCCGGAAGCTTTCCCGCAAGATCGCGCATTCTCAGCAAACTAATTGGATGTGTAGTGGGCGGCTGCGTCCGGCGGGAGTTCCGACGGGCTCTTGCACGGCCGGAAAAGACATCCGAATCCCGCCCTCTCACTGACGCCCAAACCGACAATTGGGCGCACAAGTACGAGTAGATCCCGCCAAAACGTCGATCTCGGCGCGACTATATGGCGCATGCCCGTCATCCCCACTCCGGTCGCCGGCGAGCGCGACAGCATGCTCGAGTATCTGCGGTTCCACCGTTCCGCCTTCGCCGCCGTCTCCGACGGGCTGACCGACGAACAGGCCCGCAGCACCCCGACCGTCAGCGCCCTTTCCATCGGCGGGCTGATCAAGCACGTGACCGTCGTGGCACACGCGTGGACGCAGCAGGTCGTGGCAGAACTCGAACAGCTGCACGACGATCCGTGGTCGTTGGTGGGGATGATGTCGCATCGCGACGAACAACATCTGATGCGCGACGACGAAACCCTCGCCGATCTCCGCGATGCGCTCAACACCCAGATCGACGAGACCCTGCGCGTGTTCGCCGAGACCGACCTCGACGACACGATCGTCGTACCCGAACACGTTCGAAGCGTCTGCGAAGACGGTCACTGGACTGCGCGCTGGGCCTTGATGAACATCAACGAGGAGATGGCGCGGCACGCCGGTCACGCCGACCTCATCCGCGAGACCATCGACGGCGCGACGATGTACCCGCCGCGGCAGCGCTAACCCAGATACGTGCCGTGGCCTTCCCGCACCAGGTCGCCGTCGAACGTCAGCACCTCGTTGACGAGTTCGCCCCGATGATTCCGGTAGTTGATCACCAGCGTCGATTCGCCCGAGTACACCCCGATGACGTCGAAGTGCAATTCGGGCACCAACGCCAACGCCGTCGTCCAGTAGTGGCGTAACGCCGCCTTGCCGCTCACCACACCCTTGGTCTCGGGCAGTACGCGCGCAGCGACCGGCGAGGTGAAGACGACGTCGTCGTGAAAGTGTGCGAGCACCGCGTCCACATCGTGGGCGTTCCAGGCTCGCACCCAGTCATCGGCGAATCGCTGAGGTTCCGGCGTCGGCATGCCGCCAGCGTAGGAAGGATCGCGCTGGACGGAAACGGATTATTTCGGCAGGCCCGCCCAGAACGCGCACTGGTGGCTCTCATCGAAGGTGCTGACGATGCGACTGCCGTCGGGCTGCAGCGACATCCACGGCTGCGCCGCGACGCCGGCGCCGAGAGCGGGCCAACTCGGCTGACCGACGGCCTGCGGCGACCCATCGGTGACGAATCGACTCCAGTAGTCGAGCATCTGGTCGGACAGCGCCTGTTGCGCCTGATCCATCGGCTCGGCGCCGCCGACCTCGAAGATGAAGCGAAGCTCCAACGAATGGCTGGCGCCGACCGGAAAAGGCAACGTACGCATCACTTCCGGCGCAGGCGCGTCGCGATCGTTGAACTCGTAGGCATAGACCGGCCCCACTCTGGCGAGGTCGTCGCTCATCCGTTCGGCCACACACGAGAAGACACCGTCGGTGACCGCGGCGGCGTAAGCCGACGGCACATTGCCGCCGTAGTTGCTCGGCGGATAGCGCTGCTCGACGGCAGCCGCGTTGGCGCCGAACGTGTCCCGGAGAAGCTGCGGGTATTGCTCAGCGGTGTACACCTTGCCCAGCCGTAGATACTGCAGTGCGACGAACAGGGTGAACTCGTCGCGGTTGGTGCCGATGAGAACGGGCACACGCGCCGCGTCGTTCTTCGCCATCGCGACGATCGGATCTGTGGGTAAAACCGCGCTGTTGACCACCGGGCCGGGTAGCGAGTCCTCACCGATGTCGAAGAACGTCACCGGTTTTCGCAACTTGTCGACCGGCAGTGCTCGGAGACATGCCGCTGCCGTCTTCGGGTCACCGCAGCCGACCTTCGCCGCGTAATCCTGGCTGCGCCGCTCGGCTGTCGCCAAGTCGGCCTGCGCGCCGCACGGTGCACTCTGGATGATCGCGGCGCGGAACAATCCCTTCGAGCCCGGCGCCACCAGGTGGTCGCACACCGACATGCCGCCCGCCGACTCGCCTGCGACCGTGACCCTCGTCGGGTCGCCTCCGAACCTGGCGATGTTGTCTTTGACCCAGCCCAACGCGGCCTGCTGATCCTGAAAGCCGTAGTTGCCGACCTGACCGGGCGGACCGAGCGACGGGTCCGCCAGGAATCCGAGCGTGCCGAGGCGGTAGTTGATGGTGACGACGATGATGTCGCGCGTCACCAGCCAGCGGCCGTCGTAAATCTTGCCGCTCCCGCCGGTGAAGGAGCCGCCGTGAATCCAGACCATGACGGGACGCGGCGTGCCCGTCATCTCGGGGGTCCAGATGTTGAGAGTCAAGCAGTCTTCGTCGCTCTGCTTGCCGAACTCCGGGTCGGCACCGGGGTCCTGGATACACCGCGGACCGGGTTCGGTGGCGTCCCGAATTCCGGCCCAGGGCCGTGCGGGGGCCGGCGGCCGGAAGCGCAACGGGCCGACAGGCGCTGCGGCATAAGGAATCCCGGCGAAGAATCGGTGATCGGCTTCGACGAGACCGCGGACCGTCCCCTCAGCCGTTTCCACCAGCGAGGTGTCGGTCTGCGGTGGCGGAGGTGTCGGGACCACGGGCGACGGCGGCTGGAGGATCGCAGGCACCGCCGCCCTCGGCGACGCGCCGACGAGGCGCCCCAGTGCGACGACCAGCACCGTGGCCATCACGACGAGCAGGACTACCCGCAGGCTTCGAGCCGTCCCTGGCTGCACGAATCTGACACTACGCAGGCTTTCAGCCGGACCCCTGGATGAGGGGTGTGACGATCCCCTAAACTACGGACTTGACACCCGTCAAGTGACCGCAGCCCACTTTCCAGCAGATTCATGAGTTCGCGCACGAT
>DATEIG010000548.1:0-2181 GCA_035279185.1 Mycobacterium sp. | reverse complement strand
CGCGTGGCCCGTCGGAGTTCCTCTGCGAACTCAAGAACATCATCGACGACTCGGTCGCCGAGGGGCAGCCGTGCGGTGTGGTGGAGCACTGGGCGCCGGCGCCCGCGGACGGTGCGGTGAACCCGTTGCGCGACAACGCGGTTGAGGCCGTGTGGCCTGCCGATCCGGCAGGCAGCCGACGCGGTGAGGTGGATCGCGGGGCCACCTTGCTCCAACATGCGAGAACGGGACTGCTCGAGGCGCCCGCAGACGATCCCGAGGGCTGGGCCGCCGACGTCGACGCCCTCCTCGCTGAACGGGACCAGACGACGGCGCGCCGACCCGCCGCAGTGCCGCCGACGCTGTCGGTGAGCAGCCTGGTCGACGTGGGGAAGGATGCCGAGGCCGCGCTGCGGCGACTGCGCAGGCGACTGCCCAACCGGCCCGATCCACATGCGTTGCTGGGCACGGCATTTCACGACTGGGTGCAGCGGTTCTACGGCGCAGAGCGGTTGTTCGACCTCGATGACCTGCCCGGAGCCGTCGACGGGCATCTGGCGCGCGACAGCGCAGAGAGCCTCGCCGAACTGCAGACCGCCTTCATGTCGTCGCCGTGGGCGGCGCGCACGCCCGTCGACGTCGAGGTCCCGTTCGACATGGTGATCGGCGGGTCTGTGGTGCGCGGACGGATCGACGCGGTGTTCACCGACGCGGAGGGGGCGATCGTCGTGGACTGGAAGACGGGAGATCCGCCCAGCACCGACGAGGCCAAGCGTCACGCCGCAATTCAGCTCGCGGTGTACCGCCTGGCGTGGGCGGCGCTGCGCGGCGTGCCCGTCGAGACCGTTCGCGCGGCGTTCCACTACGTGCGGTCGGGACGGATCGTCGAGCCGGACGCGCTGCCCGGGTACGACGACCTGGCCGCGCTGCTCGTGTGCGACGATGTTGCATAATGAAACAATATTTTGACATGAGACTGATGTCTCATTAGGATCTCGAACCATGGCGCTGACCCCTGCACAGATGGATCGCAAGATCGATGAGCACTTCGATTTCGAGGCCCGCGACGACATCGACGGCGTCCTTGCGACGCTCGCGCCCGACGCCGAGCACGACGTCGTCGGCCACCCGACCGGCCCGACCGTCGGCCGCGACGCTGCCCGAGCCTTTTACGAGGGACTGTTCAACGACCTGTCGGAGAGCAAGGTCGAAACCAAGCGCAGGCTTTACGGCGACAGCTTCCTCGTCGACGAATCACTTTGGCGCGGAAGAGCGCCCGGCACGCCGTTCGGCCTGAAAGGCGGGAACCGCCCCCTCGAGTTCCGCCTGCTGCATGTCGTCGAGTTCAGCGACGACGGCGACATCGCGCGGGAGAACGTCTGGATCGACTTCGCTGCCATTGTGGCTCAGTTGCCGCAGGACTGACCGGCATGGCAACACAGGACGCGGGCAGGCCCAATCAGAGAAGTCGGACCAGGAAGGATCTGCTGGCCGCGGCGTCTCGACTGCTGAAACAGGATCGGCGGCCGACGTTGGAGGAGGTCGCGGAAGAGGCGATGGTGTCGAGGGCGACGGCGTACCGGTACTTTCCGAGCGTCGACGCCTTACTCGTCGAGGCGCCACTCGACGGAGCGACGCCCACGCCGGACGAACTCTTCGGCGAAGACGGCTCCGACGACGCCATCGAGCGTCTTGAAATCGTCGACGCCGCACTCGACGACATGATCACCGCCAACGAACATGCCCTGCGGCTGATGTTGGCGCACTCGGTGCAGCGCGGCGGAAATCCGATCGACGGCAACGGATTTCCGGCCCGACAGAACAGACGCTCGGCCCTCATCGATGCGGCGCTTGACCCCGTGCGCGGCGATATCGAACCCGCCGCAGCGCAGCATCTCGGAAAAGCGCTGGCGCTCATCATCGGAACCGAGTCGATGGTCGTGCTCAAGGACGTGCTTCAGCTCGACGCGCAGGAGGCCACCGAGGTGAAGCGCTGGGCGATCCGCGCGCTGGTCGACGCCGCTACGACTCGCGGTAGATCTTCAACGCCTGGGTGATCATCGGGATCTGCAGCGGCAGCCGGGCGATCGCGCCGATCCGCATCGGCAGCGGCTTGTCTTTCCACAACCGGACCATGTTCACGTTGGCTGGGAACACCGCAAGGTACAGCGCGATCGCGGCGAGCGCGCCGAGCTTGCGGGT
>DATEIG010000547.1:0-6423 GCA_035279185.1 Mycobacterium sp. | reverse complement strand
TAACCACATGCCCGCGGAGTTCGGCAGGAGGTCGGTCGTGTTGGCGACGATCAGCCAGACGGGGGTGACGGCGGTCAGCACGGCCAACTTCTTCAGCGTGACGGCGGAACTGGTGGCGCGCCGCAGGAGCACGGCGGCGATCGCGGGTAGCGCGGCGTAGAACGAAACCTCCACGGCCAGGCTCCACATCTGCGACAGACCGGGATGCAGGTAGGTGAACAGATAGTCGTCGGTGTAGATCTGCGTGAGGGTGAGGTAGCGAAGCAGCCCGTGCCATGTCTGGCCGGGATTCGGGCCGGGCGTGAAGACGGTGTAGACGGCGAACGTCGCCAGCACTGCCACGAGGTAGGCGGGCATGATCCGGCGCACCCGATGTCGGGCGTAGAGGGTCGGCGACGGTGGCGCCGCGCCGGTCGTCGCCGCTGTCACCCACGGGCGAAACAGCAAAAAGCCCGACAGCGCGAAGAAGATCGCGACGCCGATGTCGAGGCGCGCGTAGACGGCGCCGAGGTAGCCGCGGTTGAGTGCGCCGGTGGCGAAGGCCGCGTGCGTGGCGACGACGAGCAGCGCCGCAACGGCTCGCATACCGGTGAGCGCGGGCAGATGAGTGGCTGAGGCCGTGCGCTTCTGGATGGCGCGGCCGCACGCCTCCAGGCTGGCTGACACCGCGTCGAGTGTAGCGAGGGCGCGCCTGGCTAGCTGGCGACGAGATAGCCGTCGATGAAGTCGTGCAGCGCGGGCGCGAGGTCGGAGACGCCGGTGTTGTTGAGTTTGGCCAGCAAGATGATGCCCTGGTACTGGGCGAGGAGCGCGTGGGCGAGGCGATCGGGATCGGTGCCTCTGCGGAGGACACCCGCCGCGGCTGCCTGCCTGCACACGGCCGCCATGTGCGCCTCCATCGCGCCCAACGTTCGCGCCAGGTGGGCGCGTAGATCGTCGTCGCAGGTCGAGAGCTCGGCGGCGAAGTTGCCGAAGGGGCAGCCGACCGCCCGGCCGAAGTGCGCCTCGAACGCCGATTGGATCTTGCCGATGGCGTCGGGAATCGCGTGCAGTCGCTGCGCGGGGGTCGCTGAGGGGGCACTCGTCAGATTGCGGCGGAAGGCGTCGGCGTGCAGGTCGACGACTGCCTTCGCGAGTTCGGCTTTGGACGAGAAGTAGTGGTAGAAGCTGCCTTTTCGGACATCGGCGGCTTGACACAGCTCGTCGACACCGACCGCTTGGTAGCTGCGCTCCAGGAAGAGTCGCGCAGCGGTGCCGACGATTCGTTCACGGGCCTGGGAGGCGCGGGGCATGGCTCGATAATACGAAGTAGTTGACCGGTCGGTCAACTACTGGCTACGGTGAGCCGGTGACTCCCGAGGTTGTCCGGACGCCGGACGAACGCTTCCAGAATCTGCCGGGCTACGACTTCGCGCCGAACTACGTCGATGTCGACGGGTTGCGCATGCATTACCTCGACGAGGGTCCGCGCGACGGGAGACCGATCGTCTGCTTCCACGGCGAACCGAGCTGGGCTTACCTGTACCGCAAGATGGTCGGCCCCTTCGTCGATGCCGGCCATCGGGTGATCGTTCCCGACTACGCGGGCTTCGGCCGATCGGACAAGCCGACGGATCGCGGCTGGTACACCTTCGACCGGCACAGCGAGTTGGTGGGCCGTGTGCTGGGTGGCCTCGATCTGCGCGACGCGATCGTGGTCGTGCAGGACTGGGGCGGCGCCATCGGCCTGCGGTGGGCGACGGAGAACCCCGATCGCGTTGCCGCGCTCTCTATTTCGAATACCGGCTTGTTCACGGGCCGAGTGTCGAAGGGCTTCCTGGCGTGGCGGGATTTCGCAGTGCGAAACCCCGATCTCCCGGTGGGCTTCGTGATTCAGAGCGCCACCGCCACCGAGTTACCCGACGACATCGTCGCCGCCTACGACGCACCGTTTCCCAACGTCGAATCGAAGGCGGGCGCCGCGCAATTCCCCGTCCTCGTGCCGACGTCAGAAGATGCGCCGGGCGCCGACGTGATGCGGCGAATCGCCGACGAACTCTCGCGGTGGCAGAAGCCGGCGCTGGTCGCATTCTCCGACCAGGATCAGATTTTCCCCTTCCCGAAGGCGGGACAGGTGTTCTGCGACCTGATTCCGACCGCAGGCGAACAGGTGAGAATCGAGGGAGCGTCGCACTTCCTGCAGGAGGACCGCGGCGAGCGGTTGGCCGAGGTGGTGCTCGAGCACCTGAGCTAGATGCCGAACTTGGCCTTGATGTCCCGGGTCTGAAAGTGCTCGACGATGATGCCGACGAGCGGGATGGTGCCCGCGAGGAGAACGCCGATGGTCTTGGCGATCGGCCAGCGCACCTTGACCGCGAGGTTGGCGGTGAACAGCAGGTAGACGAAGTACACCCAGCCGTGCACGACCGCGATCCAGTTCAGCCCCTCGACGCCGTACACGTACTTCGCGACCATCTCGTAGCAGAGCAGGATGAGCCACAGGCCGGTGGTCCAGGCCATCACGCGGTAGCCCAGCAGAGCCTTGCGCAGGTTCTCGACGGGGACGGTCGGGGCGGGTGTTTCGGTCACGATTCTCTGTTCTTCTTGGCGGACTTCTCGGCTAAATCGGCAAGGTAGGCGTTGTACTCACGCAGCGCGGGGTCGTCGTCGGATTGTCTCGCGGGCTCGGGTCGTTCGGGCAGCAGGTCCGTTGGGATCTCGGTGGCGGCCTCCTGGCGCACGGGCGCGGGCGGAGCGTCTTCGAGGCGGACGAACTTGTAGTAGCCGTAGACGCAGAACCCGGCGAATGCGGGCCACTGCAGGGCGTAGCCGAGGTTCTGGAACGTGCCCGAAGCGGACTCGAAACGGGTCCACTGCCACCAGGCCAAAGCAAGACAGCCTGCGGCGGCGAGGACGACCAGCACGATCAGCGCCGGTCTCCTACGCCGTGTAGTGGACACCTTCCAACGGTACCGCGCGGGTCTTCGGTCCGACGAATGTGTCTAGCTGCGCCGTTGCCGCCTTCCGGTAGATCGACACGATCTTTTTGCTCGACCGCGTCCACGGGATTTCAAGCGCATCGAGGGCACCGGTGAACAGCCCGATGATGTCCTCGGACATGTTCGAGAAGTGGTAGCGGACGCTGGCGACGCCACGGTCGTTGGCGACTACGCGGCAGCCGTCACTGTGAATCAGGCCGAGGACGAACTCTTTGGTCTCCTTCTCGACGATCGCTTGCTGCCACGGCTCGAGGACGATGCGCCTGTCGTGCTTCTTGCCGGGGCCGTGCTGGGGGAAGAGGCAGGGCCAGTGCTTCGAATGCATTGAGACGTCAACACATCCCGCCTTCTTGACCAACCCGGTGCGCTGACCCGGCATCAGCAGCTCAAGCGCGTCTCGACACCTTTGGATGATGGCGGGGTACTTTCGATCGAGCGTGATACGTAACCGCCAGACTCGGGGATCTCGCGATATATAACCGTCGCCGAGGTACATCCCGAGCACGTAGCTGTAAGCGGCTGTCGGTATTGCGTCAAAATCGTGAACGGCGCCGCACGACGTATCCGCCACGAGCCGCGGCCGTCGGGGCACTTTCCGTCGCCAGTCCCGCACTGTTGTCCGCGGTATGCCAAATTGCCGGGAGATCGCGCAGTCGCTTACGCCGACTTCGATCAGGCGCATGACACCCTCGAACTGCTCAGCCGACCGCATGACCTCAATGTATTGGCCGCCGCCGACAGTATCTGGGGACTGCTCCGCGGTACGATCGGTCCGCTCACGCGCGAGTGGCGAAATGGCATACGCGATAGATTTAGGTTCTATTGTCCGAAAGGACGTGGGGGTTCGACTCCCCCCTCGCGCACCCACAGCAACGTAGAATCGGCGACGGGTTTGAGAAATTCCCCTTCGGGGCACGTCAACCCCATGAAAATTCTCGCTCGTCGCATTGCGACCGTCGCCGCCGCCGGCCTCGCTCCGCTGGCGTTCGTCACCGTGATCACGCCCGCTGTCAGCCATGCTGACTGCGCCCCTGGCACGGAATGGTGGGATCCAGTCGCGAACGTCTGCCGCCCGACCGGTGCTCCGATGAAGGACTGTCTGCCCACGGGCTGGTGGGATCCGACGATCGCCGACTGTCGGCTGTTCTTCCCCGGCCCGGCATAACTCAACTTCTGACGGACGCACGAATGTCACTGACTTCGGGCCTGCGCGGCGGTACATTCGCGCAATGACGCCCCTTGGCGAGAAACCCGCGTCGACACCCTGTTCGGCGGCCAAATTGCTTGCCCGCGGCAAGCCCGTCCAGTCCGCGATCGCGATGGCTGAGTCGTTCACGGCTCTGCCGGTGGTCGGCAGCCGACTGGAACCACTTGTCCTGATGACCGCCATCGGCGCGTGGGCGTCGCGCCTGGTGCCCCGCGTCATCAACGAGATGAAGCAACAGCAGACAGAACCCGCGGCCGCCGCCGGCGAACCCGGGACCGCCGAGCCACCGGCGCCCGTGCCCGTTCTCGCCGAGGTCTGCAGTGCGTCCCTGAAGGGCATCATCGGCGACCTCGACGGCATTTCGTGGCCGCTGCCGCAGCGATTTGCGCCCGCCTTCGGCCTGATCGAGCAGCGGCGCCGCTTCGTGCACCGCGCCGCGGTGCGCTACGGCCCCCACGAGAGCCAGCTGCTCGACGTCTGGCGACTGCCTGAACTGCCGAAAACCCCAGCGCCCGTTCTGATCTACGTTCCCGGTGGCGCTTGGGTGCACGGCAGTCGCACCTATCAGGGGTCGGCTTTGATGTCCCACCTCGCGGCCGCGGGCTGGGTGTGCCTGGCGATCGACTACCGAGTGTCACCGAAGCATCGCTGGCCGCGCCACGTGATGGACGTCAAGGCCGCGATCGCCTGGGCCCGCGCCAACGTCGACCAATTCGGTGGCGACCGCGAATTCGTCACCATCGCAGGGGCTTCCGCCGGCGGCCATCTGGCTTCGCTGGCGGCGTTGACGCCCAACGATCCTCAATACGAGGGCGAACTGGAGGCGGGTTCGGACACCTCCGTCGACGCGGCTGTCTCCATCTATGGGCGCTACGACTGGCATGACCGATCCACGCCCGAGCGGGACGGGTTCGTCGACTTCCTCGAGAACATCGTTGTCCAACGCGGGTACGGGCGGCACGAAGACATTTACCTGGATGCCTCTCCCATCGCGCGTCTCAACGACTCCGCGCCACCGTTCTTCGTCGTCCACGGCGAGTCCGACTTCGTGATACCGGTGGCGCAGGCGAGGGCCTTCGTCGAGCGACTCCGCGCGACCTCGCGGGAAACGGTCGGTTACCTCGAGTTGCCCGGTGCGCAGCACGGCTTCGATCTCTTCGACCGCGCATGCACGGGCTCTGCCTGCACGTCGATTGGCCTGTTCCTCAACGAAATCCATCGCCGCCGCATGCTTGCAGCCGCCTCGTGAGCTGATCTACGTGAAGCGCCTGAGCGGCTACGACGCCATGCTGCTGTACAGCGAGACGCCTGCCGTTCACACGCACACCATGAAGATCGCCGTCGTGGACGGCGGGCCGGCGGGGTTGTCTTTCGACACCTTTCGCGAACTGATCCGGCAGCGCCTCCCGGTGATGGACCCGCTGCGCTATCGAATGGTCGACATCCCGCGCAAACTCCACCATCCGATGTGGCTGGAGAACTGCGACGTCGACCTGGATTACCACCTGCGTCGGACAGAGGCGCCGGGCGACGGCGGCCGACGCGACCTCGACGAGGTGATCGGCCGCATTGCGAGCACGCCGCTGAACCGCGACCGGCCGCTGTGGGAGTTCCACTTCGTCGAGGGCCTGAAGGACAACCGCGTCGCCGTCGTCGGAAAGGTGCACCATTCCCTTGCCGACGGCGTCGCGTCGGCGAACCTCACGGCGCGGGCGATGGCCTACGTCCCGGGCGAGCCGGTGCCCGAGGTCAGTCCTGATCCGGTGCCGACGTCGCGGGAGTTGATCGACGCGGCCCTGCGCGACCACGTCAGCCAGATCGCCCAACTGCCCGCCGTCGTCGGGTCCACCGCCAAGGGCATGACCAAGATGATGCGAAAGTCGTTGCGGCGGAGGCGTCCTCCGTCGATCAAGAGCGGTCTGAACGCGCCGGACACCTTCATGAACCATGTCGTGTCGCCGCAGCGGCGTTACGCGAGCGCGACGATGTCCCTGGCCGATGTCAAAGAGGTCAGCAAGGCGCTGGGCATCACCATCAACACGCTCGTTCTGGCGGTTGCCGCGGGGGCGCTTCGCGAACTGCTGCTGCGCTACGACGGCCACGCGGACGAGCCGATCGTCGCCTCTGTGCCTTCGAGCCTCGATCTGTCCCCGGACCGCTACGCGGGCAACGAACTCGGCGGCATGGTGGTGACGCTGCCCGTGCAGGTGGACGACCCCCTCGAACGAACTCGCCTGA
>DATEIG010000546.1:0-11446 GCA_035279185.1 Mycobacterium sp. | reverse complement strand
GGGCGCCGCCGGCTCGTAGCGCGGACACCGCGTCGTCGACCCGGGGTGCTCCTGTCGCCGCATAGGCCAGTTCCACGCGGTCACCGATCGTCGCCGACAGCGTTGCGGCGGTGATCCGCAGATCCGACTGGGCGCCGACGTCCGAGGTGCCGGCCGCCGCCATCACCACCGAGTCGCCCGGCCGCCATCCGCACTCGACGAGGCGTTGCGACAGCACCTGCACCGTCCCTGCGCACGGTCCGAGAGGGGCCGTGACCGTCACCGCGGGGTGACCGCTTGCGGCGACGTGTGCTGGCAGGTCGACCCGCACGTGGTAGCCGCTGGCCAGGAAGGCCGGGACGACGGTGACGGGGCGCTCGGAGGGCAGCGCGCGAAGAACCTCCTCCGGTGTCGGACCGAGCACGTCGACGAACGCGACGTGCACCGGCCGAGCCAGGAGCGCGGAGACCCGCTGCGCCAACTGACCGATCATGGCAACGCCATGCGGCTTGCGGGTGCCGTGGGCAACGAGCAGGTAGCTCATCGTGTCGGCTGTTCGTCGACGGGCAGCCGGTAGCCGCGCTTCACCACGGTCGCGACGATGTTCTTGTCGCCCAACGCAGTTCGCAGACGCAGCACGGCGGTCTCGACGGCATGCGTGTCGGTGCCCGAGCCGGGCAGCGCGCGCAGCAGGTCGGTGCGGCTGACCACGGCGCCCGGCCGCTGCGCGAGTGCGCGCAGCGTCGCCATCCCCGCGGGAGCCACCTCCTTGACCGCCCCGTCGACGACGACGCAGGTGCCGCGGATTTCCAGGCGGTGACCCGCGACGTGCATCGTCCGCGACTGCAGCAGTGGCAGTTCGTCGGTGATGTGGCGCGCGAGGGCGCCAAGGCGCATCCGTTCGGGTGCCGAGGTCGGGATGCCCAGCCGCACCAGCGGCCGCGCGGTGACCGGTCCGACGCACATCGCATGGACCTTGCTGCGCAGCGCTGTCAGCACGGCGTCGGAGAGGCCCATTTCGCCGGCCCTCATGAGGACCGCGGCGACCGCGGGAGCCGACGTGAAACTCACTGCGTCGAACTTCTGCTCGGCGATGCCCGCCACCAGCTGGTCGAAGTCCCCGTGGCGGGGTGTGGGGTTCCAGCGGTACACGCGGATCGGCACCACGTCGGCGCCCGCGGTGCGCAGCTCGTCGAGGAACTCGGGGAACGGGTCCCACTCGGCGGTGGCACCGTGCAGCTGGACCGCGATGCGCCGACCCGAGATGCCGCCGTCGACGAGGTAGTGCAGCACCTCGCGCGACGACTCCGACTCCGGCGACCATTCCTCCGGAAGACCGGCGGCGCGCAACGCGCCGGTCGCCTTGGGTCCGCGGGACACCACGCGGGCCTTGCCCAGCGCGGTGATCAGGTCACCGGCCAGACCCCAGCCGTCGGCCGCGGCGATCCAGCCGCGGAAGCCGATACCCGTTGTGGCGATGACGATGTCGGGGGGTGCGTCGATCAGCGACTCGGTGTGCAGCCGCAGCTCTTCGTCGTCGGGCAGAGGCACCATCTCGATGGCGGGCGCGCTGGTCACGGTTGCCCCGCGCTTGCGCAGCAGCGCGCTCAGTTCGTCGGCTCGGCGGGCGGAGGTCACCGCCACCCGAAACCCGGTGAGCGGTGCCCAGGCGGGCTCACTCATGGGCACAGTCTTTGCAGCGTGTGTTTCCGGGCGATTAACCGGCGATTGCGCTGCCATGTCGCCGCCCGTGGCGCCGTGAATTTCGGCTCACGGCGAGGACCGGTGGCCTGTGAGGATCAGTCGACCCGGTGTGCGTGCACGACGGTGAACGGCAGATGCACCTGATCGTCGTCGAGCAGATCGGCGACGGCCTCGAAGCGCGCCCTGACGTTGCGCATCTGCTCGAACGTCTCCGGTGGCATCTGGTCCACCATCTCCTGAGGAAACTCGTCGCCGACGTTCCCGAAGCCCGCCGCACTCGCGAGATATGTTGTCGGGCCGAGGAAGTCGATGCGCCACCCGTTCGCGGTCAGTGTGTCGCGGATGCCGGCCTCCGACACCGAGGCGATCGGTGCGATGAGGCCGTTGACGCTTGCGTCGGAGAAACAGTACAGATGCCAGCGGGCTCCGGGCCGCGTCGCGCGGTAGAGGCCTGCGGCATACGCCTGGCGGGTGTCCGCGTCGAGGCAGTGGTAGAGCGCGCTGTCGATCACGGTGTCGAATCTGCCGTCGTAGCCGGTCAGGTTGGTGGCGTCGGCGACGCCGAAGGCCACCGACACACCGGCCTGCGCCGCGCGGTCACGGGCCAGCTCGATCGCCGCGGGTGACCCGTCGAGTGCGGTGACGGAGTGGCCGCGCGAGGCCAGGAAGATCGCGTTGTCGCCGAGCCCGCAACCGATGTCGAGCACCTCGCCACTGAAGCCGCCGAGTGCCTCGAGTTCCATGAGCCGCGGCTGCGCCTGTTTGATGTCCCACGGGATACCGGTGGGCTCGGGTGCGCCTTCGACCGCGGGCTCACCGCGATAGAGCTTGTCGAAGGATTCCGTCGAGGGTGAAAAAGCGTTCTCCTGCGTTGTCACTCGATCCAACGTACGCGCGTCACCACACGTCGCCGTCGCGCCAATCGCACGCCAGCGGCTCGCTGGTGTCGACGTCCACCGAGATCGGCAACACGAAGATCGACCCGTCGTCGTCGGGGGTGGCTCGCAGGCCCGTCGGGGCCAGCACCGAGGTCGGACCGCGCCACGGCAGCCACCCCCTGTTGGCGTACAGGGTGCGCCCGGCTTCCGAGGCGCTCAGCGCACCGAGTCGGTACGCGCCGCGCAACACCTGTTCGACGGCGTCCATCAACGCGCTCGCCAGCCCCTGCCCGCGCCAGTCCTGACGCACGGCAACGGCTTCGACGTAGCCGCACCGCAGTGCCGCGTCCCGATGGAGCAGGCGGCGCTGCACCACCGCCGCGTGCCCGATGAGCGCTCCGTGATGCGCGATCAGCGCGTGCATGCCGCCGAGAGCGTGCTCCCAGTCGGCGTCGGTGAAGTCGAGCTCGCCGCCGCCGAACGCGTCGATGACCATGCGACGCGCTTCGTCGCGGGTGTCGTTGTCGAGGTCGGCGGTGTGGATCAGGCGCGCGGTCATCACCCCGCGCAGGCGGGGGGCGGCATGATCCGCGGTCACACCATGTGTCTACCCGGTCAGGAACCGTTCGGGAAGGGCCTGCGCGGGCGCGACCAGTGCAGGCGCACCGTCTGGCCGGGCCGGATCTGGGCGATCCGGTCGATGTCGTCGTCGACCACCACCCCGATCACCGGATAGCCGCCCGTGACGGGATGGTCCGGTCCGAGGATGACGGGAAAACCGTTCGGCGGCACCTGGATCGCGCCCCGGGTCGCGCCCTCGCTCGGCAGCTGTTTGTCGCCGTAGCGGTACTCCAACGGCATGCCGACCAGGCGCATGCCGACCCGGTCGCTGCTGTTGGTGACCTGCCAGTTGGTGCGGACGAGCACGTCGGGATCGGTGAACCAGTCGTCGCGGGGGCCGGGCACCACCGACAGTTCGACGATGTCCTCGGAGATGGCGGCCACCGGCGCCTGGTCCAGTTCGGGGAACTCGTCGGTATGGTCCCCGATGGGCAGCACGTCGCCCGCCCGCAGGGGTTCAGGCCCGATCGAGCTCATGACGTCGTGGCTCCGGGAGCCGAGGACGGGTGACACGTCGATCCCGCCGCGCACCGCGAGATAGGACCTAAGCCCGGAGTGCGGGGCTCCCAGCGATATCACCTCGCCGTCGTGTGCGTAATGAATGCTGTTGGTGCCGAACGGGACTCCGTTGACTGCGGGATCGGTGTCGGCACCGGTCACAGCGATGGCCACGTCCCCTCCGCGGACCCTCGCACTGAAACCGCCGAACGTGACCTCGATCGTCGCGCGGTCACCGGGGTTGGCCACCAGCCGGTTCGCCAGCTTGTGCGCGCGCCGGTCTGCGGCGCCCGACCGCGTCACACCGAGGTGCGCCATTCCCTTGCGGCCCAGATCCTCGACGAGCGCCAGCGGGCCGGTGCGCAGAATCTCCAAAGTTGTCACTCGACTCCCCCTCGCTCCGGTCCTCGCTCGTACCTCGCTGCGATCCTCACTCGGGTCCGTCTCGAGCGTGGTCATCGCGACACCTCCCTGAACTGCACCCATGTGCCGGGCGTCAGCAGCGCGGGCGGATCACGGTCGACGTCCCAGAGGTCGGCCGACGTGCGGCCGATCAACTGCCAGCCGCCCGGCGACTGACGCGGGTACACGCCGCTGAACTCACCGGCCAACCCGACCGAACCGACGGGGACCTTGGTGCGTGGCTCGGACCGCCTCGGCACGTTGAGCCGATCGTCGCCGCCGACGAGGTAGCCGAAACCCGGTGCGAACCCGGCGAATCCGACCCGCCACGGGGTTCCCGTGTGCGCGGCGACGACCTCGCGTGCCGTCATGCCCGTCAGCCGGGCGACCTCGTCGAGGTCCTCGCCGTCGTAGACGACGTCGATCACCACGTCGACGCCGTCAGCAGGCGAGGTCGCCTCCGCCAACGCGTCCGGCGCCAGCGTGAGCTTGCTGAGCTGCTGTCGGGCCATGCCCTGGTAACGCGGGCCGTCGAGCTTGACGAGCACCGTTCTCGAGGCGGGGACGATGTCGACGACGCCGAGCACGTCGGCGCCGGACAGGACGTCGTTCCACGCCAACACCTCGGCGGTGCTGTCGAACTCGAGCAGCAGCGCCTGATCCCCGTAGTCGGTGATCGTGCCGATCACCATCGCGTCGGCCATCACGGTCATTCTTCAAAGCTACCCACGAGTAGGGTGAAAAACACCTGCTCTGTGTGGGTTGCCAGAAGTGCCTTAGCGAAGCCTCACACGACAGGGGCGTAGGTGGGCTCGCGCCGCTTGATGAAGGCGATCACCCGGTAGGTGACGGGCAGCATGACCACCTCGACGGCGGTCTTGTAGAGCCAGCCGAGCGCGGTGTAGACCGCGAAGTCGGAGAAGCTGGTGATGCCGATCGCGCTCGCGGCGATGCTGCAGAACACCAGGGTGTCGCCGAGTTGTCCGGCGAACGTGGACCCCACCAGGCGCGCCCACAGATGCCGCTCCTTGGTGCGTTCCTTGATCAGTACCACCACCCAGGCGTTGATGGTCTGGCCGACGATGAACCCGGCCAGGCCCGCGACGATCAGCTGGGTGTAGGCGCCGACGACGTTCTCGAAGTGTTCCTGGTTGGCGTAGAAGTCGGCGGCGGGCAGGTAGACCGTGACCCAGAAGGCGAGCGCGGCAAGGATATTCATCGCGAAGCCGAGGATGATGATCCGTCGCGCGGCCTTGAATCCGTATACCTCGCTCAGCACGTCGCCGATGACGTAGGTGAGGGGGAAGACGATGAATCCGCCGTCGGTGATGATCGGCCCGAAGGCCACACCCTTCGTCGCCGTCACGTTCGAGATGATCACCAGCGCGGTGAACACCGCGGCGAGCGCGGGGTAGTAGGCCGAGCCCACCGTGGCGAAAGCCGCGCGCTGCTCGGCGGGGTCCGTGACGGTCACCCGGCTATCAAACTCTCAGCCGAGCACCGTGGCCAACGCGGGTGGCAGTTGGTCGGCGACGACGGGGTAGGAGAGCGGCGACCCGAACGCGATGGCGCCCGCGAGGTCCTTGCCGGTGAAGACGTTGCGCTTGGCAATCGTCGCGGTCAGCTTGGCGATCGTCGGATCCGCCAGCAGCGCGGCCTGCTGCTCGTCGCTCTCGGTCGTCCAGATCAGCACGTCGGCGGCGTTGAGCACGGATTCCATCCTGTCGCGGCTGATCACGCTGCCGCCGGTGTCGGGTACCGAGAAGCCCATCTGGGTGAGGAAGTCGCTGCGCCAACCCGGGATCGTCACGTGTGCGGCGTCATCGGTCAGCACGCCGTCCAGCAGCAGCGCCTTCTTGCCGGTGAACTGCGGGTTGGTCTTTCCGATCTCGGTGAACCTGTCTTCGACACCCTTGACCAGTGCCGCCATGTCGTCGAATTTGAACACCGCCTGGCTGATCGTGGCGGCCTGGGTCTTCCACGGCTCGAAGAACGCGTCCTGACCGGACTGCGCGATCGTGGGCGCGATCGCGGAGAGCGTCTTGTATGTCTCCTCGTCTAGGCCCGCGTTGGTGGCGACGATGAGGTCGGGCTTCAAAGCGCCGATCCTGTCGATCTGGATTCCGTTGGAGAGGTCGAGAACCTCGGGCTGAGCTCCTCCGAGCTTGCCTGTCGCCCACGGCCATACACCGAACGGCTGGTCCCCCCACCAGGCGGTGACGGCCAGCGGGACCACGCCGACCGCCAGCAAGTCGTCCTGTTCGGTGTAGCCCGCGCTGACGACGCGCTTGGGCGGGGCGGGCACCTTCGTCTCGCCGAACGCGTGCGTGACGGTGACGGACCCGTCGTCGGCCACCGCACCGGGTTTCTTCGAGCTGCATGCGGCCGCGGCAGCCGCGGTTGCGGCCATCGCCAGGAAACTCCGCCGCGACCAATCCTTCGGCACCCCGCGAGCGTAACCGCTGCACCCAGCTAACTCGTGCGAGCGAGATCGGCGAGCCCCCGCGGCGCTGCGTCGGCAGTTAGCCCTTCTAAGACGTTTCGATGCACCGATCGGTGGCAATCATCGCCCGACGCTCAATGACGAGTCCCGCTGTGAGCTGGAGCCAGAGGAAGGACACATGACCGAGCACGAGAAGGCCGATCAGGCCCGAAAAGGACTGCTTGATTCGGTCAAAGGCAAGGCGAAAGAAGTCGTCGGCGCCGTGATCAAGAACGATGAGTTGACCGCGCAGGGCCAGGTCGAACAGGCCCAGGCCAAGCAGCGCGCGGAGGCCAACAGGCTCGACTCGGTCGCCGAGGCGGAGACCGCGGAGGCGCAGGAGCAGCGCGCCGAGGCGACCTCGGAAGCGGCCGAGAAGCGCGTCGAGGCCAGCCAGGAGGCCCGGGCCCGCGAGGACGCGATCCGCCGTGACCAGGAGGCGCAGAAGCGTCAGGCCGAAGAGGCGGGGGCGCGTGACGCCGCCATCGGCCAGCAGCAGGCCGAGCTGAAGGCTCAGCGCGAGCAGGCGCTGGCCAATGCCGAGGAAGACAGGGAGATCAACGCCGCGCAGGCCGAGATCGCCGATGCGCTCGACGAGCGTGACGAGGCCGTCGACGAATCGGTCGCCGCGCGAGCGGAGGCCGACCGGATTCGGCGCCAGGCCGACTCGCTGTCCGACGCCGCCGATGTTCCCCGGGATCGTTGAGGAGACGCAACCCATGAAGATCACTGATGTTCCGTTCGCTGTCCTGCGCCTGCAGTACCAACTCGCCCGTGCGCCCCTTCAACTGATCGAAGAGCGGGTGGTCGGTCGCCTCGGTTCCGAGGCGCCTGCCCGTCTGCTGTACGAGCGGTCGGTGGGCAGGCTCGACCTCGTTGTCGGTACGGCCCTTGGTGCGCCCGACGTCCGGCGCCGCGGTGCGGCACTGATCGAGCGAAGCGAGGCGCTGAGCCGCGCGGCGATCCTCGACGAAGCTGCCGACCGGGCCGTCGACGAAGCGGAGACTGACCTCAAAGACGCGGTGGTGGCGGCGAACCTGGTCCGCGAGCAGGCGCACGAGGACAAGGTCGACGACGTCACGCAGGCCCGTGCGGCCGCCGCGCACGAGAAGGTCGCGGCGATCAACGAAGCCGAGGAGCGGGTCGAGGCCGCGAAGGAGCAGACCGACCAGGCCGCCGCTCAGCGCAGGGAGGCCGCCGAAGCCGCCAAGCGCGACAAGCAGAAGCGTGCCGACGCCGCAGCCCAGAGCGTCGCGGCCGTCGCCGAGGCGAAACTCGACGACGCCGACGACAAGCGCGCGGCAGCGGCCGCCAAACTCGCCGAGGCGGACCGGACCGAGCGATTGGCCGACGATGCCTGACGCGGGTGAGATCGTCGGGCGGGTGGTACGAGCCACCCGCGCTGTCGGCGAGCGCGCCGCCGAACGGGTGGGGCTGACCAAACAGGGCCGCGACAAGTCAACGGCGGAAGCCGCGCCGCAGAAGGCTCTGGCCAAGAAGGCCGCGCCCGCGAAGAAGGCCGCGGTCGCGAAGAAGGCGGCGCCGGCGAGGAAGGCGGCGCCGGCGAAGAAGGCCGCACCCGCCAAGAAGGGCGCGGTCAAGGTTCCGCCGGCCAAGGTGGAGGCGGCGAATCTGGCGCCGGTGCCCGCGAAGAAGGCGGCCAAGAAGGCAGTCAAGAAGGCGGCGAAGAAGCAACCGCCGCCGCGGGCCACGCCGTAGTTGCGACCCGCCGAAACTACTTGCTGTAGTTGACGTTCGGGCCTGCACAACATGCTGCACCTGCCTGCGCGCCATTGGTGACATTCGCGACACATTGAAGGGTTAGGCCTCCCCGCGGTCGGGGTAGCCGGACAGTGGTGCGCCTCGCGCCAACACATCCACGTAGACGCTGAGGGAGCGATTTCTATGACAACACCTGATACAACAACACTTTTGGCGCAGCTGCGCGTAATCCTCGACCTGACCAACACCGAGATCCAAGTGGCCGAGACCCGTGTCTCACAGGCCAGGACCGAGGCCGTGCAGCGCGAGCTGACGCAGAACGCCGAGAACGGGCGCGACCGCGCCGAGGCCATCGAGTCGGCGATCCGCGAGCTCGGCGGATACCCCGATGTTGTCGGGCCGTTCATCGGGCGCGCGGCCGCGGCGGTCAAGGCGCTCACCGAGCAGGCCCAGCCGTTCGACGAGGCGCTGCTCGGAGATCTGGCGCTCGAGCACCAACTGCTCGACCGGTCCCGCTACATCAAGGCGCTCGCGGTAGCGGTCGGCCACAAGGACATTCAAGGTCTCGCCGACCGCCTCATCGAGGCGCACAGTGCGACGGTCGACTGGTTGACCACTGTTCTGGCCGAGGATGCACTCGGTGGCCCGGCTGCGCTGCGACGGACACCGCTGCAGGCTGCGGCGGGCGCGGCGGTGCGTCTGGTCTACATTCCCATGTCGCTGTCGGCGCGTGGACTGGACCGGGCCATCGACACCGTCCGGACTGCCCCGCCTGCCCTCGAGGAGCTGCTCAGCCGCGGCGCCCAGGCGCGCGATGTCGCGCTGAAGACGCTCACGGCCTCACGCGACGCCGCCCTGGAGACCGCCGAACGGGTCGTGCGTGGTGAGGGAGCCGACGACGCCGCGGACGCGCTGCACACCGTGCGGGCCGCCACCGGGGCGCTCGACGCCGACGAGTTGCCGATCGCCGACTACACCGAGCTCAACGTGAGCCAGGCCGTCGCGGCGGTCAAGGACCTCACCGAGCCGGCCGACATCCGCGTGATCATCGCGTTCGAGGAGGCCCACAAGAACAGGCACGGCGTCGTCTCGGCAGCGCAGACGCGCCTGGCCGACATCGCCAAGGAGGTCGTCGGCATCAGCTGACCGACCGATCCGCAGTGCCCCGGTGCCCACTCGGCGCCGGGGCATTGTGCTGCCGCCATCAATTGACCCCGTGGAGAAGGTCTCTGAAGCGTAGGGTGCCGCTGGTGACCGCGACGATCTTCACCGGCGGCGTGATCTGGACCGGTTCGGGTTCGGTGACCGATGCCCTTCTCGTGACCGACGGGGTGGTGCGCGCCACGGGCGACGAGGCCAGAGCGTCCGCGACGGGAGCCGAGGAGGTCGACCTTCAGGGCGGCTTCCTGATGCCGTCGTTCGGCGACGGGCACGCCCACCCCTTGTACGGTGGCCTCGAGTCCGCCGGTCCGGCGGTCCGACCCTGTAAGACGGTCGACGAGATCGTCACCGCCGTCAAGCAATTCGCGATCGAGAACCCGGATTCCGACTGGATCATCGGCGCGTCGTATGAGAGCAGCATGGCGCCGGACGGACTGTTCGACGCGCGCTGGCTCGACGCTGCGGTGCCCGACCGGCCGGTGGTGCTGCGGGCCTGGGACTACCACACGGTGTGGTGCAATTCGGCCGCGCTGGAGCGCGCCGGAATCACAGCGGACACCCCCGAACCTGTGCTAGGGGAGATCCCCCGCCGCGACGACGGTTCGGTGCTGGGCACGTTGCGCGAGTGGGGTGCGATGGACCTGATGAACGCGGTGATGCCGCCGTACAGCGAGGATGTCCGGGTGGCGGCATTGGGCACCGCCGCCGACTACTACCTGGCCCGTGGCGTGACCTGGGTGCAGGACGCGTGGGTCGAGCCCGCCGATGTCGACACCTACATCGCAGCGGCCAGGGATGACGCACTGCGGATGCGGTTCAACCTCGCGTTCTACGCGGACCCGCGCTATTTCGATTCGCAGGTAACGGCTTACGCCGACGCGCGCCGCCGCGTCGACGATGTCGGCTCTCCGCTGTTGACCGCCCAGACCGTGAAGTTCTTCGCCGACGGTGTCGTGGAGAACGAGACCGGCGCGCTCCTTGCGCCCTACTGCACCGCGCTGCACAACCACGGGCAGCGCAACTGGGAGGGCGACTCGCTGGCCGAGGCCGCAGCGCGCGTCGACGAGCTGGGCCTGCAGATCCACATCCATGCGATCGGCGACGCGGCGGTGCGTCAGGCGCTGGACGCAATCGAGTATGTGGTGCGGCACAACGGCCCCCGCGACCGCCGCCCGGTGATCGCGCACGCACAGCTGGTCGATGACGCCGATCTCGGTCGGTTCGCCGAGCTGGGGGTGATCCCGAACATGCAGCCGCTGTGGGCGCAGCTTGACGCGCTGATGGTGGTGCTGACCGTGCCGCGGCTCGGCGCCGAACGCGCGGACAAGCAGTACCGCATCCGCAGCCTCGCGGAGTCCGGTGCGCCGCTGGCCTTCGGCTCCGACTGGCCGGTGTCGTCAGGTGCGCCGCTCGACGGGATCTCGATCGCGGTGTCGCGGCAGACCGAAGCGGGCGAGCCCGAGGGTGGCTGGACGCCCGACGAGATCCTGCCGATCGGGAGGGCCTTGTCGGCGTACACGGCGGGCGTGGCGTACCAGGCGTTCGCCGAGGACGGCTGGGGCCGGCTCGATCCGGGTGCCGCCGCCGACCTGCTCTGGTTGAATCGCGACCCGAGGACCACCGCCGCGCTCGACCTGCCTGCGCTCCATGTTCGTGCCACGTATCTGCGAGGCGAACCGGCCTACTCGGCCACGGATTAGAGGAGAACGATATGTCTACCGCGCCAACGGATTCGACGGTTCCACCGCCCTCGGCAGAGGAGGGTGAGGGTCACCTCAAGCGGGTGCTCGGCGTCCCGGCCCTTGTGCTGTTCGGGCTGGTCTACATGGTGCCGCTCACCGTGTTCACCACATACGGGGCGGTCACCGTGCTCACCGGTGGCCGGGTCCCGGTGGCGTATCTACTGACGCTTGCCGCGATGGTGTTCACGGCGCGTTCCTACGCCAGGATGGTGGTGGCCTACCCGGTCGCCGGATCGGCGTACACGTACACGCAGAAG
>DATEIG010000545.1:0-4777 GCA_035279185.1 Mycobacterium sp. | reverse complement strand
ATGATCTACCTCGCGTACCTGATGGTGACGGGCCCGATGCTCAAGAAGCGCTTCCAGGGCCAGTGGCCGCCCGCTGACCTCAAGGAGGGCGGCTACTTCACGATGGGCAAGTGGGGGTTGCCGGTCAACATCTTCGCGGTGTTGTGGGGTTCGCTCATGGCCCTGAATCTGGCGTGGCCGCGGGCCGACGTCTACGGCACGCCCTGGTACAACACGTGGGGTGCGTTCGTCTACATCGGCGTGATCCTCGGGGCGGGCCTGCTGTGGTACTTCATCAAGGGTCGCCACCACATCGGCACCTTGAAGTCCCACGCCGCGGAGACAGCGGCCGAGGCCGAGAAGCCGTTCGAGCAGGCGTGACATGAGCGACGCCGGCACATTCGACTACGTCATCGCCGGTGGCGGCACGGCGGGATGCGCACTGGCAGCGCGGCTTTCAGAAGATCCAGACGTCACCGTCTGCCTTCTGGAAGCCGGCCCGTCGGACGTCGGCGACGACGCGATCCTGGTGCTGTCCGAGTGGATGCACCTGTTGGACTCCGGATACGACTGGGACTATCCGGTGGAACCGCAGGAGCGCGGCAACTCCTTCATGCGGCACGCGCGCGCCAAGGTGCTCGGCGGCTGCTCATCGCACAACTCGTGCATCGCGTTCTGGCCGCCTGCCGAGTGTCTCGACGAGTGGGTGGACATGGGTGCCACCGGGTGGGGCTCCGCCGAAATCCTGCCGCTGGTCAAGCGTTTGACGGGCACGGTCGGTCTTCGGGACATCCCGCCGGACGACCCGTGCGGCGCCGCGGTGCTCGAGGCGGCGGCCAAGGTCGGGATGCCGACCGTCGCATTCAACCGCGGCGAGACGGTCCGCAACGGCGCGGGCTGGTTCCAGATCAACGCCGACGAGGACGGCACCCGCAACTCGAGCAGCCACGCCTATCTGCACCCGATCCTGGATTCGCGGCGCAACCTCGACGTCCGCACCGGGTGCTGGGTTGCCGAAGTCCTCTTCGACGAGGGCAATGCGGCGACCGGTGTCCGATACCAGCGGCCGGACCTCACCGGCTACGACACCGTCTCGGCGCGCCGCGAGGTCATTCTCACCGCGGGGGCCATCGACACCCCGAAGCTGTTGATGCTCTCCGGAATCGGACCGAGCGTGCATCTGCGGGAGATCGGCATCGACGTCCGCGTCGACTCGCCGGGCGTCGGGTCGAACCTCGACGACCATGTCGAGGGCCTGGTGTTCTGGGAGGCGTCGCGGCCCATGGTCACCCGATCGACGCAGTGGTGGGAGATCGGGCTGTTCACCACCGTCGACGAGGGATCCGCGCAACCCGATCTGATGATGCACTACGGCAGCGTGCCGTTCGACATGAACACCCTTCGCCGCGGCTACCCGACGACCAACAACGGATTCTGCCTGACGCCCAACGTCACCCAGGGCCGATCGCGCGGCACAGTTCGGTTGCGCACCAGGGATTTCCGCGACCGGCCCCGCGTCGACCCGCGCTACTTCACCGACCCCGAGGGCTATGACGACAGGATCATGCTGACCGGCGTCAAGCTGGCGCGCACGATCGCCGAGCAGACGCCGCTGTCCGAATGGGTGGGCCGTGAACTCGCACCGGGGCCTGAGGCGAAGACCGATGACGAGCTGCTCGACTACATCCACCAGTGCCACAACACGGTGTATCACCCCGCGGCGACGGCGCGGATGGGCGCGCTGAGCGACCCGATGGCGGTCCTCGATCCGCAACTGCGGGTCAAAGGCACCGAGCGGCTGCGGGTCGTGGATGCGTCCGCGATGCCCAAACTGCCGTCGGTCAACCCGAACATCACGGTGATGACGATGGCGGAGAAGTGTGCCGACCTCATCCGACAGGGCTGAATTCGCGGCTCGCCGCGGGGCTGACCTGGCGTCGTTCCTCGCTGAGCACACGCCGTTCCAGGCGGTGCCTGATGATGAACTGGCCGAGCTCGCAGCCGCCTCGGAACTGGTCGACTTCCCGGCGGGCGCCGTCGTCGCCGACTACACGGCGCACGTGCCCGACGACGTCTGGATGGTGCGCAGCGGGCAGGTGACGCTGCAGGCGAGCGCGGACGCGACGACCATCGACACGGTCGTGCCCGGCGGGATCTTCGGCTACACGCCGCTGCTGACCGGCGGCGGAATGGATTTCGTGGCCCGCACCGCGGAGCGGAGCACGCTGATCCGGCTGCCGGGGGCGTTGGTCCGCTCCCAGTTCGCGAAGCCTGCGGGTCTCGCGTTCCTGGCGTCGACGGCATGGAACATGAGCAGCCGCACCGATCGCCCCACCATCGCGCCGACGACCGACAGCAGGCCGGTCGGCGAACTCGTGCACGGCGACGTGTTGCTCGTCGGGCCGGACGCGTCGGTGCGCGAGGCGGTGTGCCGGATGACCGAGCACCACGTGTCCTACGCGCTGATCCGGCTGCCCGACGGCGAATTGGGCATCTTCACCGACCGGGACCTGCGGACGCGCGTTGTGGCCGCGGGTGTGTCGATCGACGAGCCGATCAGCGCCGTGATGAGCGCGCCCGCCCGTCGCGTCACGGCCGACCTGACCGTCGAGACCGTTCTGATGGACATGCTCGAGTGCGGCATGAAGCACATGCCGGTGGTCACCGCACGCGGCGACGTCGTCGGCGTGCTCGAGGACGCCGACCTGCTCGCGGCGTCGGCGCGCCAGAGCTTCAGCCTGCGCCGCTCCATCGGATTGGCCACGGACGCAACGGCTTTGCAGGCAGTCGGGCAGCGGGTCAGAGGAGTGGCCGCCGACCTGTTCCGCAACGGCACCAAGGCGTCGGCCACCAGCGCGATCCTCTCGGTCGTGATCGACAGCCTGGTGCGCAGGGCGCTGGAGCTGGCGATGGCCGAGGCGGGCGGGGAACTGGACGGCTTCGCGTGGCTGACGCTCGGCAGCGTCGCGCGCCGCGAGGCGATGCCGTCGTCGGACGTGGACAGCGCGATGTCGTGGCGCGACGACATGGCTGGTGCGAGTGAGCCGTTGCGGGCGCTCGCCGCGCGAACGCATCAGATCCTCGACGGCTGCGGGCTGCCGCACGACAGCAACGGCGCGGTCGCCTACGAGCCGTTGTTCTCCCGGTCGCAGTCGGCATGGGTGGCCGCGGCGGAGGGTTGGCTCGACGACCCGATGCGCGCGCAGGGCATCATGATGTCGTCACTGCTCATCGACGGCCGGGTGGTGTGGGGCGACTCGTCGCTGCACACCGTTCCCGCCGTGTATCGCTCGATGCGCGAGGAACATTCGGATGCGCTGCGGCTGCAACGGCTCGACGCGCTGGCCACCCGGGTCAGGACGAGATCGCTTCGGGATGTGTTGTCGCGACGCGGTGGCACGTTCGACCTCAAGCACCACGCGATCACGCCGATCGTGAACCTGGCGCGGTGGGGCGGACTCAGTGCGGGCCTCGGGTCGGCGTCGACGCCGGCACGGCTGAGCGCCGCGGCACAGGTGGGCGCGATCAGCGACCAGGACGCCGAAACGCTGTGCGATGTCTTCGTGATGCTGCAGCGGCTGCGGATGGCCCATCAGGTCGCGCAGATCGCCGAGGGTCACACACCCGGAGACGTGATCACCATGTCGGAGCTGTCGCCGCTGAACCGCAGCCTGCTCAACGAGGGCCTGCGCGAGATCGTCGCCGTGCAGCGGCGGGTCCGCAACGTCGGCATCCCGCCCACCTAGCCCGCTTTGTGAAGAGTGGCGGAGTCACCGGTGATCACCGCGAGGATGGTGCGCCACGAATCCGACGGGGCGTTGACGATGTCGGTGTGCGCCCGCGGCCCCGCCATCGGTCGGCCGTCGTCGTAATCGCCTGCGTCCAAACGGATCACACCGGGCATTTCGTCGGTGTCGGCGCCGTGCGGGCTGGCCGGGTTGCCCTGCACCGCCTCGATCAGATCTCCGGGGGCCGTCATCGAGAAGCGCAGCACGTCGGGATTGCGGTTGTGCCAGTCCGACGGGTCGTCGACGCCGACACCTGCACCCGCCGCGGCGAGATACAGCGTGCGGTCGGCGGTCAGCCCGAAGACCTCCGCGGTGCCGAGGATGGATCCGCCGTACGAGTGTCCGATGTAGGTGACGGGGATGTCGCGGCCGGTGGCGTCGACCGTGCGCTCGACATCTTCGCTGAACGCCACCAGCCGCGGCGCCATGTCGAGGGCGTACCGCGGGTCGGCGGCTCTGGCGACACCCGCGGGGATGGTGTCGCCGCGGGGGAACGGACCCCCGAGGTAGGTGATCGCCGCGACCTCGCCGCGGGTGGCCGACACGAAGCGCCGTGCCGTCGCGGTGTTCGCCGCCGAGTCCTCGGCGGTCGTGTTCATGCCGGGAACCATGACGGCGAGGCTCCTTGCGGCCCTGAGGTTCCCGTTGAGCTCGACCAGCGAAGCCCGCTCGGGGTCGAAGGCGAGGATTTGCCTGTCCACCCGCTTGCCGCTGCGGGTCGGGTCGTCGACCTCGGCGAGGAGGTCCTGGTAGAGGGTGATCCGGCGCTCCGAGCCAGGGCCGCCGTTGCGGCGCTCATCGGCGATCGCCTGGGCGATGTTGGTGCGGTTGGCGGCGATCCGCATCTCCCACGGGACGCCGTCGGTGTTGCCGACCTGCTTGGGGAACTCGTCGACGAGGCGCTGCCGCTGCTCGGGGCCCATCGCCTCGATCTGGCTTGCGATGCGGTCCTGGCCGATGGCCGACCAGCCCGCAACGACGTCGGCCATCGGAACCGGCCATGCCCCGGC
>DATEIG010000544.1:0-2958 GCA_035279185.1 Mycobacterium sp. | reverse complement strand
ACGCCGACCAGCGGCTCAGTGGATGTCATACCCGTCCAGCCATTCCCCATGAGAAAGCCAATGCGCGGCCAGCCGTGCCCTGACCCGCACGTCGCCGAGATCCGACCCGAGCATCGTCACGTGCCCGATCTTGCGCCCCGGCCGCTCCTCCTTGCCGTACAGATGCACCTTGGCGTCGGGGATCCGGCCGAACAGACGTTGCAGACGCTCGTCCATCTCCATCGCCGGTTTCTCCGGTGCGCCGAGCAGATTGGCCATCACGGTGACCGGCGCGACGAGGCCGGTGTCGCCCAGCGGATAGTCGAGCACCGCGCGCAGGTGCTGCTCGAACTGGCTGGTGGTGGATCCGTCCATCGTCCAGTGCCCGGAGTTGTGGGGCCGCATCGCCAGCTCGTTGACCATCAGTTCGCCGTCCACGGTTTCGAACAGCTCGACGGCGAGCAGGCCGACCACGCCGAGCTCGTCAGCCAGCCGCAGCGCCAGTTGCCCTGCCGCGCTTGCCGTTTCGCGGTCCAGACCTTGCGCCGGCGCGATCACCTCGACGCAGATGCCGTCACGCTGCACGGTCTCGACGATCGGCCATGCCGCACCCTGGCCGAAAGGTGACCTGGCCACCAGCGCGGCGAGTTCGCGCCGCATCGCGACGCGCTCCTCGACCAGCACACCGATGCCCTCGTCGAGGTTCTTGCGCGCGAACTCGCGCGCCTCGTCGAGATCGCGGGCGAGCAGCACGCCTCGGCCGTCGTAGCCGCCGCGCGCGGTCTTGAGCACGATCGGTTCGCCTGGGGCGAAGGCCTCCAGCTGCGACGGGTCGGTCACCTCGGCGTAGCGCGGGATCGGCGCCCCGATGGCCTCCAGCTTCCTGCGCATCACCAGCTTGTCCTGGGCATGGATCAGCGCCTCCGGCGGCGGTGCCACGTTGACGCCTTCGGCGACCAGCTTCTCGAGCAGCTCGCCGGGCACGTGCTCGTGGTCGAAGGTGAAGGCCTGAGCTCCTTCGGCCGCCCGCCGCAGCGCGTCGAGGTCGGTGTGGTGGCCGATCACCACGTCAGGTGTGACCTGCGCCGCCGGGTCGTCGGGTGTGACGGCCAGCACGCGAAGCGTCTGCCCGAGCGCGATAGCGGACTGGTGGGTCATCCTGGCCAGCTGTCCGCCGCCGATCATGGTCACTTTGGGGAACGGAGCCGCACCGGCGGCGACATCAGGCTTGGCCACACCCTTCATGGTGTCACGCCCGTGTCACCCCTGACCTGCACGGGTGCGCGTGAACGGCTTTGTTTCCGTACACTCGCTTGTCGTGTCCTTCACCGATGCCACGATCGCGCGGCTGCCCCGCCCGATCCGGCCTTACTTCGAACGGCACCACGAACTCATCAAGTTTGCGATCGTCGGTGCGACGACGTTCGTCATCGACTCGGCGGTCTTCTACACGCTGAAGTTGACGGTGCTCGAGCCGAAGCCCGTCACCGCGAAGATCATCGCCGGCATCGTCGCCGTCATCGCCTCCTACATCCTCAACAGGGAGTGGAGCTTCCAGAACCGTGGCGGCCGCGAACGCCATCACGAGGCGCTGCTGTTCTTCGGGTTCAGCGGCGTCGGCGTGCTGCTGTCGATGGCCCCGCTGTGGTTCTCCAGCTACGTCCTGCTGCTGCGCGTGCCCGACGTCTCGCTGATGACCGAGAACATCGCCGACTTCGTCTCCGCCTACATCATCGGCAACCTGCTGCAGATGGCGTTCCGCTTCTGGGCGTTCCGGCGCTGGGTGTTCCCCGACGAGTTCGGCCGCAACCCGGACATGGCGGTGGAGGCCACCCTCACCGGCGGCGGCATCGCCGAAGCCATGGAAGAGGCGCACGAGCACGAGGCGTCCAATGTCACCCCGCTGAAGAGCGCGCGGCGCCGTCAGCGCCGTCCGGAGGACCGACTGTCGGATTCTTCGCCACCGAGCGTGTCGAAGACCTCGTGATACAGCAGCGAGTGGACGCGTTCCACTTGCGGAATGTCGTGGAACTCCAACGGGTCCTGTGACGCCGACTCGATGATCAGCGTGCCGGTGCGCACCATGCGATCGATCAGGCCGTGCCGGAACTCCACGCTGTTGATGCGGGCCAGCGGAATGTCGATGCCCTGTCGGGTGAGGATGCCGTGGCGGAACATCACCCGGCGGTCGGTGATCACGAAGTGCGTCGTGAGCCAGTTCAAGAACGGCCAGACCGTCAGCCAGCCGACGAGGATCAGCCACACCGCGAGGATGACCAACTGCACGACCGTCTTGGCGGTGCCCCAGTTCTGGGTGTTGACGACAGCGGCGCCGAACGCGGCGGCCGCCGAGGCGATGAGCAGGAGCAGCACCGGGCCGATGAGCCGCTTCCAGTGGGGGTGGCGGTGAAGCACCACCCTCTCGTCGGCGGCCAGCACGTTGTCGGGGTAACCCACGTGCAGAACTCTATGGGTTGGCCGCCCGCAAATGCGTGATATCGCCCGCTGAGACCGTCAGCAGCTCGTGGCCGGTGTCGATGCGCAGCCGGCCCTGGTCGTCGATGTCGTCGGCAACGCCTTCGACGGTGCGATCGCCGGGCAGGAGGGCCCGCACCCGATTGCCGATCGTCACGCTGCGGGTGCGGTAATCGGCGGCGAGGTCCGTGTCGGCGCCGCCTGCGGCCTTCCACGCGGCGATGCGGGTGGCCAGGTGGCGCAGGACGGCCTCGGTGAGTTCGTCGCGGTCGACGGTGGCGCCGAGCAGTTTCAGCGACGTGGCGGCGGGATCAGGCGCCTCGGAGACGTTGAGCCCGAGTCCCACGACGACGACGGGCGTGGGCGCGGCCACTTCGGCCAGGATGCCCGCGAGTTTTCCGGAGCCGACGAGGACGTCGTTGGGCCATTTCAGTCCCGCAGTGACGTGTGTGGTTTCGGCGACAGCGTCGACGACGGCGACACTGGTGAGGAGCGGCAGCCATC
>DATEIG010000543.1:0-5570 GCA_035279185.1 Mycobacterium sp. | reverse complement strand
CGGGTTGGTGATCAGCGAGTACCCACCCGGCGTGCGGCCCGCGCGTCACCGGTTTCTGACGCGTAACCGTCTGGTCGCGGCGCTGTCGGACGCGACCGTCGTCGTCGAGGCGGGCGCCCGGAGCGGGGCGGCGAACACCGCGGCGTGGGCGCGCGCGCTCGGCCGTCCGGTGTGCGCGGTGCCGGGGCCGGTCACGTCGGCGGCGTCGGTGGGCTGCCATGCGCTGCTGCGTGACGGGGCCAACCTCGTCACCCGCGCTGCCGATGTCGTCGAGCTGATGGGCCACATCGGCGAACTCGCCCCTGACGAGGCGCGGCCCGGATCGTTGCTCGACGGGCTCGGTGACGCCGAGCAGCGGGTCTACGACGCGTTGCCCGCCCGCGGTCGGCGCTCCACCGATGAGATCGCGGTGGCTTCGGGTCTGCCGCCGATGCAGGTGCTGGGGCCGCTGTCGATGCTGGAAGTGTGCGGTCTGATCACCCGAGTCGACGGTTACTGGAAGCTCAGCAAGCCGAAAACATAGGCCGCCGGAGCACATTCAGGGCCGATCCTGACGCTGCGTCCGCGGTGGGTCGAGCCGCGACGAGCCGATCAGGGAAACGGCGGCTCGACGACGCCGTCAGCCATGGACGGCTGGAGGCCCACGCCTGAGGTGTTCTGAAGTGTTCCCTGTGCGAGTGAACATTCCACCGACCAGGCTCCGGAGCGGGGACACGTCCTCCCCTGCGACAGCGATGCGGGTGCGGGCGTGTAGTCACAGAGACCCTCGAGTCTGGCCGCGCCGAGGAACACCTCGGTGCCGGCCACCGGCTGGCTGCCGCTCTGTCGAAGGGCGCAGGTGAGATAGCCCAGCGTCAGCGCATCCTGCTCCTGCCCGGCGGCGATGACACCAGCGTCGAAGAGCGTGTCGACATACGCGTCCTCGACACCCCTGGGAGCGGGGCCGGCCGAAGCGGACGGGGCGGCGAGCACGGCAAGGCCGACGGCGGCGATACCGGCTGCGACGAGCGCACCGCTTCGTGCCCTGATGTTCTGCGTACGCGCATGGATTGGCTGCATGGCGGTCGGCCCCCCGATCGTGCTGGCCACCACCTCGTTCCCGGGGCGGCGCTCAGCGGCTTTCTGGCTTTGCGCCGACACTAGCAAAGTTGCGTTCGACTGGAGAACCGATGGTGGAGCTATCCGCGAGCAGTTGCTCGAGCAATCACCCGACCCTGCGATCGGTGGGGATCGAGCCAGGCGGCCCGAAGACGTAGACCACCATGGAATAGCTCCCGCTCGTATCATCGTTGAGACTGGCTAACGAATGCGGGCCGGAAAAGTGGAGGAACAGTGGCAGGACGTCCGGTGCACACCTTTGAGGTGCTGCGCACAGAGCAGCTGACGCCGCACATCGTGCGGGTAGTCCTCGGCGGCGACGGTTTCGACACGTTCACGCCCAACGACTTCACCGATTCCTACGTGAAGATCGTGTTCGTCCGGCCCGACATCGACGTGGCGGCGTTGCCGCAACCGTTGACGCTCGACAGCTTCAACGAGTTACCTCCCGAACGGCGACCCACCGTACGCACCTACACCGTGCGCAGCGCCGACACCGAGAAGCGCGAACTGACCATCGATTTCGTCGTGCACGGCGACCACGGCGTCGCCGGACCGTGGGCCAAGGCCGCCGAGCCCGGCCAGCCCGCCTACCTGATGGGCCCCAGCGGGGCCTATGCGCCCGACCCCGACGCCGACTGGCATCTCATGGCGGGCGACGAGGCGGCCATCCCCGCGATCAGCGTGGCACTGGAGGCATTGCCGGACAACGCCATCGGCAAAGTCTTCATCGAGGTCGCGGGACCTGAGGACGAGATTCCGCTCACCGCGCCTGCGGGCGTCGGGGTGAACTGGATCTACCGCGGCGGCCGCGCGGATCTCGTGCCCGAGGAGGCCGCGGGCGATCACGCCCCGCTCATCGCGGCCGTGAAGGAGGCCAACTGGCTGCCCGGGCAGGTCCAGGTCTTCATCCACGGCGAAGCGCAGGCGGTCATGCACAACCTGCGGCCCTACATCCGCAAGGAACGCGGCGTCGACGCCAAATGGGCGAACTCGATCTCGGGCTACTGGCGGAGGGGTCGCACCGAGGAGACGTTCCGCCAGTGGAAGCGCGAACTCGCCGAAGCGGAACAGGGCGCCAACGCCTGAGCGCCGGCCTGGCACGCTAGGGCAACTGCGCACGTGAGGAGCAATAGGGCAACTGCGCACGTGAGGAGCAATAGGGCAATGGCATTCGGCGACTACCAACTCGAGATCTACCTTCAAGGCCTGTCCGGCATCGTGCCGAACCTGCCGATGGCTTACGCGGACTGGGAGGCCAAGGCCGAAGCCGCGATGCCGCCGTCGGTGTGGTCCTACGTCACCGGTGGGGCAGGGGATGAACGCACCCAACGCGTGAACCGCAGCGCGTTCGACGGCTGGGGGCTGATGCCGCGGATGTTCGTCGGCGCGAAGGAACGTGACCTGTCGGTCGATCTGTTCGGCCTCAAGCTGCCGTCGCCGGTCTTCATGGCGCCCATCGGCGTGATCGGCATCTGCTCGCAGGACGGTCACGGCGACCTGGCGACCGCTCGTGCCGCCGCGAAGAGCGGGGTGCCGATGGTCATCTCGACGCTGACCGAGGACCCGATGGAGGACATCGCCGCCGAATTCGGTGACACGCCAGGCTTTTTCCAGCTCTACACACCCACCGACCGTGAGCTGGCCGCCAGCTTCGTACAGCGCGCCGAGGCCGCCGGGTACAAGGGCATCATCGTCACACTCGACACCTGGGTGCCGGGTTGGCGGCCGCGCGATTTGTCCACCTCGAACTTCCCCCAGTTGCGCGGCAAGTGCCTGAGCAACTACACCAGCGACCCGGTCTTCCGTGCCGGCCTCGCGCAGCCGCCCGAGGAGAACCCGCAAGCCGCCATTCTGAGCTGGGTGCAGACGTTCGGAAATCCACTCACCTGGGACGACCTGCCGTGGCTGCGTTCGCTGACCAAGCTGCCGCTGCTGGTCAAAGGCATCTGCCATCCCGATGACGCGCGACGCGCGATCGACGGCGGTGTCGACGGCATCTACTGCAGCAACCACGGCGGACGGCAGGCCAACGGCGGCATCCCGGCGATCGACTGCCTGCCCGGCGTCGTCGAGGCGGCGAACGGCGTCCCCGTGCTCTTCGACTCCGGGATCCGCAGCGGCGCCGACATCGTCAAGGCGCTCGCGATGGGCGCCACCGCGGTCGGCATCGGCAGACCGTACGCCTACGGCCTCGCGCTCGGCGGAACCGACGGCGTCGTCCACGTCCTGAGGTCGCTGCTCGCCGAAGCGGACCTGATCATGGCCGTCGACGGGTATCCGACGCTCAAAGATCTCACCCCGGACACGCTTCGGCGCGTCACCTGAGCCGCCGCGCCGGCGTCTGCCACGGTGACGGTGTGGAGGCGATCCTCGAGCAGTTCGACGAGCATCTCGCGCTGGAGCGCGACCGCTCCGACCACACCCGCCGCGCGTACCTCGGCGACCTGCGGTCGCTGCTGGAATTCCTCAGCCAGCGCGGACCCGACGCACAGCTGACGAGTCTCACCTTGCCCGTGCTGCGGTCGTGGTTGTCGACGCAGGCCGCCGCCGGGGTCGCCCGCACCACTCTTGCCCGTCGCACCTCGGCGGTGAAGACGTTCACCGCATGGGCGACGCGCAAGGGGCTGCTCTCCACCGACCCCGCCACGCGTCTGCAGGTGCCCAAGGCCCGCCGGACGTTGCCCTCAGTGCTGCGCCAGGATCAGGCGCTAGACGCCATGGCTGCCGCCAGTTCCGGTGCACAGCAAGGTGATCCGATGGCGCTTCGCGATCGGCTCATCGTCGAGATGCTGTACGCGACCGGCATCCGCGTCAGCGAGTTGTGCGGTCTGGACATCGACGACGTCGACATGTCGCGGCGGCTGGTGCGGGTGCTCGGCAAGGGCAACAAGCAGCGCACCGTGCCGTTCGGCGAGCCCGCGGAGGCCGCACTGACGGCCTGGTTGACCGACGGCAGGCCCGCTCTGGCCACCAGCGATTCCGGGCCCGCGCTTCTGCTCGGGGCGCGCGGCCGTCGGCTCGATCAACGGCAGGCCCGCACCGTTGTGCACCAGACGATGTCCGCTGTCGACGGGGCGCCGGACATCGGCCCGCACGGCCTGCGCCACAGTGCCGCCACCCATCTGCTCGAGGGCGGGGCGGATCTTCGCATCGTGCAGGAACTGCTCGGCCACTCCACGCTGGCCACCACCCAGCTCTACACCCACGTCACCGTCGCGCGGTTGCGTGCGGTGCACGATCAGGCGCACCCGCGCGCTTGAGCTCAAAGGTCAAGTGCCGCAGAAGGTCTGGTAGCAGCCGCCGAACTCCTCCGGCGCGGGTTCGGCGTAGCGCTCGAAGCCCGGTCGCGGCTCGTACGGCGACGTCACCACGGCGAGTAGCCGTTCGAACGGCTCGAGGTCACCAGCGGTCGCGGCGGCCAGCGCCTCCTCGACGAGGTGATTACGCGGGATGTAGACCGGGTTGACGCGGTCCATCGCATCGGGATCAGGGCCAAGCGCGCGCCACCGGGCCACCCAGTCGCCGAACCCGGGATCGTCGTGATTGCGCGCCGTTTCGCTCAACCCGCGAAAGAACGACGTGTAGTCCACCCGGTCACGCGCCAGGTATTCGAGCACCTCGTCGGCGATCTCACCGACGACCGTCTCCTCCATGTCGTCGGACAGCCCCAGCTTGCGCTGCATACCTGCGGCCCACGCCGCCGAGTACTGCCGAGGAAAGTCCTGAAGCGAGGCGGTCGCCAGTGCGACTCCCTCGTCCTGATCGTCGGCGATCAACGGCACGAGCGCCTCGGCGAACCGGGCCAGGTTCCAGCCGGCCACCGTCGGTTGATTGCCGTAGGCGTAGCGGCCCCACGAGTCGATCGAGCTGAACACCGCCTCCGGGTCGTAGGCCTCCATGAACGCGCACGGCCCGTAGTCGATGGTCTCGCCGGAGATCGTCATGTTGTCCGTGTTCATCACGCCGTGCACGAACCCGACGAGCATCCACCGCACGATCAGCGAGGCCTGCGCGGAACCCACGGCGCCGAACAGCGCGAGGTAGGGATTGTCGGCGTCGGCCGCGTCCGGGTAGTGCCGGGCGATCGCGTAGTCGGCAAGCCGTCGCAGCAGAGCGTCGTCGCCGTTGGCCGCCACGTATTGGAAGGTGCCGACGCGCAGGTGACTGCTCGCGACGCGGGCCAGCACCGCGCCCGGCAGTGGGGTTTCGCGCTGTACCGAACGCCCCGTCGCGACGACCGCGAGCGAACGGGTCGTCGGTATGCCCAGGGCGTACATGCCCTCGCTGATGATGTATTCGCGCAGCATCGGCCCGACCGCCGCGAGGCCGTCGCCGAGCACCGTGAAGTGTCCGAACTGGTGGCCGGCGTACGCCTGCGCGATCGGATAGCTGCCGTCGGGCAGACGATTGCCCGCGAAGATCGCCGCGCCCTCGTCGCTGTCGAGCGCGTCCGGCGAGAGGCCAAGGTA
>DATEIG010000542.1:0-9681 GCA_035279185.1 Mycobacterium sp. | reverse complement strand
AGCGCCGGTGGTACCCGCGCCCGTGGCGCCCGTCGTGCCGCCGGTGCTCTCGCCGCCGCTGTACAACCCGCCGTCGTATTACCCGCCGCGCCAGCCGGCATGGGTGCCTCCCTGGCGCAACCCGCCTCGGCAGTCCCCGTGGCAGCCGCCGTGGAACCCGCCGCAGCAGATCCCCGACGACCCGCCGCAGCAGTACCCGGGCTCGGGCGGTTATCCCGGTTCGGGCGGCTACCCCGGCTCCGGTAGCTCCGGTTCGGGTAGCTACCCCGGCTCGGGTTCGGGCCGCGGCGACTACGGTGACGGCGGCTCCGGCTCGCGGGGTAGTGGTCCCAGCATCTGTGTCCTGGGCATCTGCGCCGGCGGCAACTAGCCCGTCACCTGCCGTTGGCCTGCCGCTTGGTGTCACGTAGCGGTTAGCTCATCGCAGCCGCCTATACCGGCAGTATGCGATGCACCGTGTTTGGTACCGGCTATCTGGGGGCGACGCACGCCGCCGGCATGGCCGAGCTTGGTCACGAAGTACTCGGCGTCGACATCGATCCGTGCAAGATCGCCAAGCTCGCGGGCGGCGATATTCCGTTCTACGAGCCAGGCCTGCGAAAGATGTTGAGCGACAACCTTTCCGCCGGTCGTCTTCACTTCACCACCGACTACGACGCCGCCGCCGATTTCGCCGACGTGCACTTCCTCGGGGTCGGCACACCGCAGAAGAAGGGTGAGTACGGCGCCGACCTGCGGCACGTGCACGCCGTCATCGACACCCTGGTGCCGAAGCTGCGCCGCCCGGCGGTGATCGTCGGCAAGTCGACCGTTCCTGTCGGAACCGCGGGCGAGCTCGGCGCGAGGGCGCGCGGGCTCGCCGCCGACGGTGTCGACGTCGAAATCGCCTGGAATCCCGAGTTTCTCCGTGAAGGCTTCGCCGTTCACGACACGCTGCATCCCGACCGGATCGTGCTGGGAGTGCAGGCCGGTTCGGTGCACGCCGAAGCCGCGATGCGCGAGTTGTACGCCCCGCTGCTCGACGAGGGTGTGCCGTTCCTCCTCACCGACGTGCAGACCGCCGAACTGGTGAAGGTGTCGGCGAATGCCTTTCTCGCGACGAAGATCTCGTTCATCAACGCGATCTCGGAGGTGTGCGAGGCCGTCGACGCCGACGTCACCCTGCTCGCCGACGCGCTTGGCTACGACCCCCGCATCGGCCGCCGGTTCCTCAACGCCGGCCTCGGCTTCGGCGGCGGCTGCCTGCCCAAGGACATCCGCGCCTTCATGGCCCGGGCCGGTGAACTGGGCGCCAACCACGCGCTGACCTTCCTGCGCGAGGTCGACAGCATCAACATGCGTCGCCGGGCCAAGATGGTCGAGCTGGCGACCAAGGCCTGCGGCTCGCTGCTCGGCGCCAACGTCGCGGTGCTGGGTGCGGCGTTCAAACCCGAGTCGGACGACGTTCGCGACTCGCCCGCCCTCAACGTGGCCGGTCTGCTGCAGCTCAACGGGGCGACCGTCAACGTCTACGACCCCAAGGCGATGGAGAACAGCCGGCGGCTCTTCCCGACGCTGAACTACTCGACGTCGGTTATCGAGGCGTGTGAGCGTGCCGACGCGGTGCTCGTGCTCACCGAGTGGCGCGAGTTCGTCGAGCTCGACCCCGACGAGCTGGCGGCCACCGTGCGCGCCAAAGTCATTGTGGACGGCCGTAATTGCCTGGACGCGACGAGGTGGACGGACGCGGGCTGGAAGGTCTACGCGCTCGGGAAGAGCGTCACTATTTGACGCTTGTACAACAGCGCTGGCGGTCGTAAGCTCGGCAGGATGAAGCAACGCATCCGCTGGGCGGCGCTGCACGGTGTGGTTCGCGGGCTCTCGAAACTGGGCCTGCGCAGCGGCGATCCGCAGGCGCGGCTCATCGCCGACCCTGCGGTCCGCGAGAATCCCGGCGCGTTCGCCGACGAGTACCGCGACCGGGGTCCGGTGATCCGCACCCGTGCGGTCCTGATGACCTTCGACCACGGCGTTGCGCACGAGCTCCTCCGCTCCGACGACTTCAGCGTCGCCGAGCAGGGCGGAAACCTGCCCAAGCCGCTGCGGTGGGTGGCGCGAAAGACCGACCCCGGGCTGCTGCACCCGCTGCGGCCGCCGTCGCTGCTGTCCGTAGAACCGCCCGACCACACGAAGTACCGCAAGCTGGTGTCGTCGGTCTTCACCCCGAGAGCCGTTGCGACACTGCGCGAGGGGGTCGAGGAGACCGCCGCTGCCCTGCTCGACAGACTCGAGGGCAGCGGCGAGGTGATCGACATCGTCGACAGTTACTGCTCGCAGCTTCCGGTCGCGATCATCGGCGACATTCTCGGAGTGCCCGACGAAGACCGTTCGCGCATATTGCATTTCGGTGAGATGGGCGCGCCCAGCCTCGACATCGGTGTGTCGTGGCGTCAGTTCCAGCAGATCCACGAGGGCATCGTCGGCTTCAGCAACTGGCTGGATGGCCATCTGCAGGAACTGCGCCGCAATCCCGGCGATGACCTGATGAGCCAGATCATCAAGGCCTCCGACGAAGGTCCACAGCTGAACACCGTCGAGCTGCAGGCGCTCGCCGGCCTGGTGCTCGCCGCGGGCTTCGAAACGACGGTGAACTTGCTGGGCAACGGAATTCGCATGCTGCTCGACGCGCCGGAGCACCTCGAAACGCTGACGGCTCGGCCCGACCTGTGGCCGAACGCCGTGGAAGAGATCCTGCGGCTGGAATCACCCGTGCAGATGACCGCGCGCGTCGCGATCAGGGACGCCGATCTGGCGGGCACCCGGGTACGGGAGGGCGAGACGGTCGTCATCCACGTCGCCGGCGCGAACCGCGACCCGAACGTCTTCGCCGACCCGCACCGCTTCGACATCGAACGCGACAATGCGGGCAGGCATCTGTCCTTCTCCGGCGGCAGACACTTCTGCCTCGGTGCGGCGCTGGCCCGCGCAGAAGGCGAGGTCGGCCTCCGCACGTTCTTCGAGCGCTTCCCCGACGCGCGGCTCGCAGGCACGGGAAGCCGCCGCGACACCAGGGTGTTGAGGGGCTGGTCGTCGCTGCCGGTCGCGCTCGGCACAGCCCGAGCGATGAGTTCACCTGCCTGAGTCGGTCTTATTCGCATGGCAATCGAACACGTCCTGGCCGTCGTCGCGGTATCCGACATCGAGAGAAGTGAGAAGTGGTACACCGCGCTGTTCGGCAGGCAGCCCGACAACAACCCGATGCCCTCACTGGTCGAATGGCAGGTGCTTTCCGGCGCCTGGGTGCAGGTGTTCAGCGATCCGGAGCGCGCCGGTAAGGGCCTGCTGAACTTCGCCGTCGGCGACCTGGAACGGCACCTCGCCGAGATCGGGGGGCGGGGCGTGCGCGCCGAAGCGATTCTCGACGCCAACAAGGGCGTGCGCACGTGCGCCGTGACCGATCCCGACGGGAACACGATCAACTTCATCGGCGGGTTCCGCGTCGACTATTGAGGTAAGAACATAGCTGTGGACATGCGGGCTGCGCTCATCGAGGAAACCGCGGCGTTCGGCGAACTGATTCGCCGCGCCGATCCGACGACGCCGGTGCCGACGTGCCCGGGGTGGACGCTGCAGCAACTGTTCAAACACGTCGGACGCGGAAATCGTTGGGCCGCACAGATTGTCGCTGACCGGCGGGATACGCCTCTCGACCCGCGCGAGGTGCGCGATGGGAAGCCGCCCGAGGACAGGGACGCCGCCGCGGACTGGCTCAACGCGGGCGTGAAGCTCATCTGCGACTCCGTCGACGACGTCGGCGCCGACACCGAGGTCTGGACGTTCATCGGGCCACGCCCCGCGCAGTGGTGGATCCGCCGAAGGCTGCACGAAGCGACGGTGCACCGGGCCGACGCCGCGATCGCGCTGGGCACCGACTTCGAGTTGGCGCCGGACCTGGCCGCCGACGGTGTCGACGAATGGTTCGAGCGCGTCGCCGTCGAGGCGGGCGCCGAGTCGTCACCGCTCGACGCGGGCCGAACGCTGCATCTGCACGCCACCGACGATGGGCTCGGACCGGCGGGGGAGTGGACGCTCACCGGCACCGGTGACGGCATCACCTGGTCTCACGAGCACGGCAAGGGTGACGCCGCAGTGCGTGGACCCGCGAAGGACCTGCTGCTGGCGGTCGTCCGGCGCACGACCGCCGCCGACGGCGGGCTCGAGGTCTTCGGCGACACCGCCGTCTGGGACGGGTGGCTCAACCGCACACCGTTCTGAGCGGGGTACGTTGCGAACATGACGACTTCGGAGATCGCGACCGTCCTCGCCTGGCATGACGCGTTGACCACCAAGGACTTCGACACCCTCCTTCAGGTGTCCAGCGACGACATCGAGTTCGGCGACGCGGACGGCGCCGGCCAGGGCCACGACGCGCTGCGCGAATGGGCGGGCTCGCTCGGGGTCACCGCCGCCGACCCCGGACGCCTGTACGTGCGCGACGGCGTCGTCGTCGCCGAGGAGCAGGCCGGCGACGCGGTGGCCTTTCGTGTGGTCCACGACCACGTCACGTCGGTGTTCCGGCACCCGAACCTGAGTTCCGCCCTCGCGGCGACCGACCTGACCGAGGACGATCTGACGAGCTGACGCCCGCCTGCCTGGCTCCGCCGGGGGTGGCGAGCACTGCGGCGATCGCCGTGGTCAGCGGCACGGACAGCGCGAGCGCGATACCGCCGACAGCGGAGCGGGCGATCTCGATCGCGACGGTCTCGCTGGTCAACACGTCGCCGAGGGAGCGGTTGGCCACGCTGAACAACAGCAGGAGCGGCAGCGCGCTGCCCGCGTACGCCAGCACAAGCGTGTACACCGTGCTTGCGATGTGATCCCGGCCCACCCGCATCGCCCCGAGGAAGATGCCCCGTCGTGAGCCTCCGTCTCCGAGTTGGGCGAGCTCGAACACCGTCGACGCCTGGGTGATCGTGACGTCGTTGAGCACACCCAGCGAGCCGACGATGAACCCGGCGAGCAGCAGACCGGTGATCGAGACATTGCCGAGGTAGGTCGCGACAGCATTGGTCTCCTCTTCGGACAGACCGGTGATATGAGCCATTTCGATTGCCGCCCAGGACAACCCGGCTGCGAGCAGCAGCGACGTCAACGTGCCGAGCAGCGCCGCGCTCGTGCGCAGGCTCACCCCGTGCGCCAGGTAGATGACGACGTAGAGGATCGCCGCCGACGCGACGAGCGCGACGGGGATGGCGGCGCCGCCGTCACGCAGCGCGGGCAGCATGAACACCACCAGCACCCCGAACGCAACGGCGATGCCGATCAGCGCGCGGAATCCGCGCCACCCGGCGACCGCCGATATCACCACCGCGAACAACACCGCCATCGCGATCAATGGCCACGCCCGCTCGTAGTCGTAGAACGAGTACGTCGTCAGACCCGTGGGGTCGACCTGGCGCGTGATGCGGATGTTTTCGCCGACCATGAGTTGGGGCTGGCCGCCGCCGACGCTGAACTCGAGCAAGGTGTTGGCCCCGCTGTTGGGGCCGGAGTCGATGGCGATGACCGCCTGCGTGCACGGGGTTTCGTCGTCCGGCGCGGGTGTCGGAGTTGTCGTCAGAACTGTGCCCACCTGCTGGTCGCCGCACGGTGCGGCGGCCGTGGACAGCACGTGGCCGGACTCGGTGGTGACGGCACCGCCCGCCGCGTTCTGGTACGGCAGCGGTATCTCGACCTTCTGCTTGCTCGGCCACAGCCAGGCGGCGCCAGCCAGTACCACGACACCGATGGCGATGAGCAGCCCGACGACGATCTTGGCGGCCAGCGGGCCGAGCGGCGACGGCCCGTCGAGAGAGTGCGAATGTCCGGCGTGCGAGTGCGTCACCCGCACGAGGGTAGAGGCAGTGTCTGAAGCGACTACTGCCGGTAGCTGGCGAGGAAGTTGCCGAGTCGCTCGATCGCGTGGGTGAGATCGCGCGCCCAGGGCAGGGTGACGATGCGGAGGTGATCGGGTGTGGGCCAGTTGAAGCCGGTGCCCTGGGTGACGAGGATCTTCTCCTGCAGCAGCAGGTCGAGTACGAGCTGCTCGTCGTCGGCGATGTCGTACACCTCGGGATCGAGGCGGGGGAAGACGTAAAGGGCGCCTTGGGGTTTCACGCACGACACCCCGGGGATCCGGTTGAGGGCGGTGAACGCCGCATCACGCTGCTCCAGCAGCCTGCCGCCGGGCAGGACGAGGTCGTCGATGCTCTGGTGTCCGCCGAGTGCGACCTGAATGGCATGTTGGGCAGGCACATTGGGGCACAGTCGCATGTTGGCCAGCAGGCTGATGCCCTCGAGGAAGCTGGCCGCGTGATCCTTCGGTCCGGTGATCACCAACCAGCCCGACCGGTAACCGGCGACCCGGTAGGCCTTCGACAATCCGTTGAAGGTCAGCGTCAGCAGGTCGGGCGCGAGCGTGGCCAGGCTGATGTGGGTGGCGTCGTCGTAGAGGATCTTGTCGTAGATCTCGTCGGCCAGCAGCAGCAGTTGATGCTTGCGGGCCAACTCCACCATCTGCTCGAGCACTTCGCGCGAATACACCGCGCCGGTGGGGTTGTTCGGGTTGATCACCACCAGCGCCTTGGTGCGATCGGTGATCTTGGACTCGAGGTCGGCGATGTCGGGCTGCCAGCCGCGGGTCTCGTCGCACAGATAGTGAACCGGGGTGCCGCCCGCCAGCGACGTCGACGCCGTCCACAGCGGATAGTCCGGCGCGGGAATCAAAACCTGGTCGCCGTTGTCCAACAACGCCTGCAGCGTCATCGTGATCAACTCCGACACCCCGTTGCCGAGATACACGTCGTCGACGTCGAACCGGGGGAAGCCCTCCACCAACTCGTAGCGGGTGAACACCGCGCGACGGGCCGCCTGGATGCCCTTGGAGTCCGAATACCCCTGCGCATACGGCAGCGCCTGGATCATGTCGCGCATGATCACGTCGGGCGCCTCGAAGCCGAACGGTGCGGGATTGCCGATGTTCAGCTTCAGGATTCGATGACCTTCGGCCTCCAGTCGCGCGGCGTGCTCGTGCACCGGCCCACGAATCTCGTACAGGACGTCCTGCAACTTCGTCGACTGGGCGAATGTGCGCTGCTTCGGGTGGTGGCCCGTCGCGTGCCACGGCACCTGGTGGGTAGTCACGTCGTCCATGGTCTCACCGATGGCAAATCGAATTTGCCTGCCGATACCCGACCGTGATCCTCGGCCGGATCAGCGCTTGCCCGGCGGACGTGCGCCCTTGGCGATCCCGAGGCCCTTCACCGGGGGTGCCTGCGACTCGCCGTTGCCTTCGCTGGACGGTTCGGGCGCCGATGCTGACTCACCGTTGTCCTGCGGTTCGGGCGTCGTCTCCGCCGGTGCGGCCGCCGGTGCGGCCGCGGCCTTCTTGGCGCCGGGCCTGCGCGCACCCGGGGCGATCCCGAGACCCTTGACTTCGGGTTCCGGCTTCTTCTCGAGACCCAGATCCGAATCGGCCGTATCGGTCTTCGCGCCCGGCTGCGCCTTGTCGGGGTCGACATTGGGCGGCTGGGTGACGGTCGCCTCGCCCTCGTTCGGCGAGGCCTTCGCGGGGGCTGCCGTCTTCGCGCCGGGCCGCTTGGCGCCTGCCGCGATGCCCAGCCCCTTGACCTCCGGTTCGGCCTTCGCGGGTGCCTCGGCTTCCGCTGGCGCCTCGGTTGTGGCCTCTGCCGGTGGGGCGGCGGTCTTCTTCGCGCCGGGTCGCTTGGCACCGGCCGCGATGCCGAGTCCCTTGGCGGTGGCTGCTGCTTCGGGCTTGGCGACTGCTTCGGTCTTGGCCTCAGCGGGTGCCGCGGCGGTCTTCTTGGCACCTGGGCGCTTGGCGCCGCCCGCGATGCCGAGCCCCTTCGCGGGAGCGGCCGTCACCGGCTTGGTCTCCGTCGCTGCGGCGGCGTCGGCCTGGGGCTCCGGTGCGGCTTCCGGCTCGGCCTGCACCGTCGCGGTCTCGGCCTTCGCGGGTGCCTCGGCGGCCCTCTTCGCGGCCCGCTCCTCGGCTTCCTTTGCGGCGGTGCCCTTTTCGGGCAGCGTCACGGTGCTGGTGTCGATCGAGCCCAGCAGCAACTGGGCCACGTCGAGCACCTCGGCCTTCTCGACGTTGCGTGCGGCCGACACTTCGTCGACGCCGTCGGTCATCATCACGCGGCAGAAGGGGCAGCCGGTGGCAATCTTCGACGCGCCCGTGTCGAGTGCCTCCTCGGTGCGCTCGGTGTTCACCCGCTTGCCGATGTGCTCTTCCATCCACATGCGGGCTCCGCCTGCGCCGCAGCACAATCCGCGGTCGGCGTGCCGCGGCATCTCGGTGAGCGTGGCCCCGGATGCGCCGATCAGCTCGCGCGGCGCGTCGTAGACCTTGTTGTGCCGACCGAGGTAACACGGGTCGTGGTAGGTGATGTCGGAACCGTCGCCGTTGACCGACTGCACCGGCACCAGCTTCTTGTCCCGAATCAGCCGGTTGAGCAGCTGGGTGTGGTGCAGAACCGTGTACGTGCCGCCCAGTTGCGGATATTCACGGCCGAGCGTGTTGAAGCAGTGCGGGCACGTGACGACGACCTTGCGGTCCACCCGCTCGACACCTTCGAAGAGATCGTTGAGTGTCTCCACGTTCTGCGCGGCCAGTTGCTGGAACAGGAACTCGTTGCCGGACCGGCGTGCCGAGTCGCCGTTGCAGGTCTCGCCCTGGCCGAGCACCAGGTATTTCACTCCCGCGACGGCGAGGAGTTCGGCGACGGCCTTGGTGGTCTTCTTCGCGCGGTCCTCGTAGGCGCCCGCGCACCCGACCCAGAACAGGTACTCGTAGCCCTCGAACGAGTCGACGTCCTGCCCGAACACCGGGACGTCGAAGTCGACTTCGTCGATCCAGTTCGTGCGGTCAGAAGCGTTCTGCCCCCAGGGATTTCCCTTGGTCTCGAGGTTCTTGTACAGCACGCCGAGCTCGCCGGGGAACTCCGACTCCATCATCACCTGGTAGCGGCGCATGTCGACGATGTGGTCGATGTGCTCGATGTCCACCGGGCACTGCTCGACACACGCGCCGCACGTGGTGCACGACCACAGCACGTCGGGGTCGATCACACCGCCCTGCTCGAGGGTGCCGACGAGGGGCCGGGTGGCCTGCTCGGGCCCGGAGCCCATGATGCGCTCGAAGCCGGACTCCGGAACGTGCTCGTGGGAGTGCTCTTCGCTGTGCTTCTCCCCGCGCAGTTCCTCGCCGAGACCACCCTCGGGGGTGTTCTCGAGCGGGCTCTCCTTGTCGCCGAGGATGTACGGCGCCTTCGCGAACAGATGGTCGCGGAGGTTCATGATGACGAGCTTCGGGGACAGCGGCTTACCGGTGTTCCAGGCCGGACACTGTGACTGGCAGCGGCCGCACTCGGTGCACGTCGTGAAGTCGAGGTAGCCCTTCCAGGTGAAGTCCTCGATCTTGCCTCTGCCGAGTATCGCGTCCTCCGCGGGATCCTCGAAGTCGACCCGCTCGCCGTTGTACTCGACGGGCAGCAGCGGGCCGAGTCCGTTGGGCAGGCGCTTGAACGTGACGTTGAGCGGCGCGAGGCCGATGTGCAGGTGCTTGGAGTGCAGCACGATCAGCAGGAAGATCAGCATGACCGCGATGTGGCCGATCAGCGCCAGCGTCTCGATCCACTCGTT
>DATEIG010000541.1:0-4590 GCA_035279185.1 Mycobacterium sp. | reverse complement strand
TGAGAGAGTACTCACTCACTCTGCTGGCGCCAAACCGAGGGTTGGGGCCGAGAAATGCGACCGGCCCGGGCGACGCTGCCCGGGCCGATCTTCGAGATGGTCCGAATTACCTGGTGCGCACCGAGTTACGGCCGCCGACACGGGTCCAGATCAGCAGCACGATGACTGCGCCGATCACGGATCCGATCAGGCCCGACGGCTGGAAGAAGCCCTCGGATGCGTCTTTGTGGAAGAGCAGATAGCCCAGGAAACCGCCCACGAATGAGCCGACGATGCCGAGGACCATGGTGGTCAGGATCGACATCGACTGTTTACCGGGGACGAGAAGGCGAGCCAGCGCGCCGGCTATGAGCCCGACGACGATCATGGTGATGATGAGTCCGAGCATGACAGTGCCTTTCTGATCTGCGCTGCGAGAGCGCTAGCGGCCGAGCGGTCACTCGACGCTGACACCAGTTCACACCCGTTTGGGAGGTACTGCTACACCCCTAGGGGTGAAGTTGCTTTGGAATATCCGGCAGGCTTGACCACGAACCATTGCCTGGCCGTCAACGCGGCCGTCATCAAGCGATGACACCGCGCAGAGGGGAGCCGCCAAGCTTTCAGCCCTCCGCAGCGACCAATGAGCCCAGCTTCACATCGGGATTGTCGCGCTGGAATCCCTCAAGCCGCCACGGCGTGGAGAACAGGACCAGCATGACCCCGTCGGTGCGGGTCAACACCTCCGACGACACCTGCCTGCTCATGAACTCGACGTCGGCGGGATCCACGATCCGCGCGACCTGATACGGCAGTGATTCCAGCGCGATCGGGGCGCCGATTTCGGTGGCCATCCGGTGGGTCGCCACCTCGAACTGCATCGGGCCGACCGCCGCCAGCACCGGTGACTGCTCGCCGCGACGGTCCGAGCGCAACACCTGCACGACGCCCTCCTGCTCGAGTTGTTCGATGCCGCGTCGGAACTGCTTGTGCTTGCTGGGATCGACGTTGCGGGCGACCGCGAAATGCTCGGGGGAGAAGCTCGGGATCGGCGGATACTGCACGGCCACATCGCGATACAGCGTGTCACCCGGACGCAGTGCCGCTGCGTTCGCCAAGCCGATCACGTCTCCCGGCCACGCCGTATCCAGCGTCGCGCGCTGCTGACCGAACACCGACTGCGCGTACTTCGTGACGAACGGCTTGCCCGTCGCCGCATGCGTCAACACGTCGCCGCGTTCGAACGTGCCCGACACCACCCGCGCATAGGCGATGCGATCGCGGTGCGCCGAATCCATGCCGGCCTGCACCTTGAAAACAAAAGCGCTGAAGGGTGATTCGACAGCGCGCCGAGTTCCCTCGACGTCCGCAGCACCGCTCGGCGCGGGCGCGAGGTCGACCAGCACGTCGAGCAACTGGTTCACCCCGAAGTTCAAGGCCGCCGACGTGAACAGCGTCGGGGTGGCCTCGCCACCCAAGAACGCCTCGCGGTCGTAGTCGGCGCCGTCGGCCGACAGCAGCTCGGACTCCTCGACTGCGGTCTCCCAATCGACGCCCGCGGCGTCAAGGGCATCGGCCGCCGCGATGTGCTCCTCGGGAGCAGCCGTCGCGCCACCCGCAGTGCGCGTGTACCGGATGAGGTTCCCGGTCCTGCGATCCAGCACCCCGGTGAATTCTCCGGCGATGCCGACCGGCCACGTCAGCGGCGTGGGGCGCAGTCCGATCCGCGCCTGGATCTCGTCCATCAGCTCCAGCGCGTGACGGCCGGGCCGGTCCCACTTGTTGATCACGGTGATGATCGGGATGCCACGGTGCTTGCACACCTGGAACAGCTTCAAGGTCTGCGGCTCGAGGCCTTTCGCGGCGTCGATGAGCATCACCGCCGAGTCGACGGCCGTCAGCACCCGGTAGGTGTCCTCCGAGAAGTCCGCGTGGCCGGGGGTGTCGAGCAGGTTGATGACGCAGTCCCGGTACGGGAACTGCAACGCCGTCGACGTGATCGAGATGCCCCTGGCCTTCTCCATCTCCATCCAGTCCGACACCGTCGAGCGACGGCCCGCCTTGCCGTGCACGGCACCGGCCTCGGTGATCGCGCGGGCATGCAGCGCCAGCGCCTCCGTCAACGTCGATTTGCCTGCGTCGGGATGGCTGATCACGGCGAAGGTTCTGCGGCGGCCCGCCTCGGCGGCCGTACGGCCAGCTGGCGGGGTGTCGAAGGTCGGCTCAGCGGCCAGGGCACTGTCGGTCATAACGCCATCGATGGTATTGGCCGCACAGCTCAGACCAGAAATCCGGCGCTGCAGAACCCGAGGACGCCTCGGCTCGATCGGCGGCGTGTGCGGCGGCCCTACAAGCTCTGGCCGACGCCCGTCGTCCGGAACCGGCTGCGATACGTGCTGGGCGAGACCCCGAGCGCACGTCGAAACGTTCGCCGCATCGTGTCCGCCGAGCCGAAGCCGGCCCGTCGAGCGACGGCTTCCTGACCGTGATCGCCCGTCGCCAGCAGCACCTTGGCGGCTTCCAGCCGCGCCTGCTCCACGAACCGCGCCGGCGTCATGCCCACCTGCACCCGAAACATCCGCACCAGGTGACGCTCGCTCACTGCCGCCCGATCCGCCATCGCGGCGATCGAGTGATCCGCTCCCGGGTCGGCAACCACCGCGTCCAAGATCTCCCGCAGCCCGTTCGTCACCGGCCGCTCTGACTCCGTCCACACACTGAACTGCGCTTGACCACCAGGGCGCTGGAGGAACACCACCATCCACCGCGCCACCCTGCGCGCGACGTCGGGTCCGTAATCGCTTTCCACCAACGCCAACCCGAGGTCGATGCCCGCGGTGATCCCCGCGCCCGTGATGAACGGCCCGTCCTGCACGAACAGCGAATCCGGGTCCACCTCCACCTCGGGATAAGCGCGCGCCAACTCCTGACAGTGCGCCCAGTGCGTCGTCGCCCGCCGACCGTCGAGCAGGCCCAGCGCCGCCAAGACGAACGCACCCGTGCACACCGACGCCACCCGCCGGGCCCGCGGCGCCAACTCGCCGACCATCTCCAATGCTGCCGAGACCACATCCGGCGTCTGCTCCTCCGGAATGTCGTGTTCCCCCGGCGTGAACGAGAAGTCCGGCGGCACTCCACCCGGCACGATCAACGTGTCTATCCGCTTCGGCACCTCGGCCAGCGGCATGTCCACCTTCAGCGAGACGAACGACGTCGTGTTGACGGCCTCGCCCGTCATCGACGCCAGAATCACCGTGTATCGCGCGCCAAAGTCGTTGGCGCGCGCGAAGATCTCCAACGGCGCCGCCACGTCCTGCAACGTCACCTTGTCGTACAACGCGAAGACGACCGTCTTCGCCGCCTTCGGCGCGGCGGCTCGGGCAGGGCGGCGCACCGACGCCCCGTGCGCCCGCTGCCGCTTTCCCTCGTCGGACACGCGCTGTTCCTCCTGCCCGGGTCACTGTGCGAGTCATTGTTCGCCCAGTCCGCGACCCTCGCCACTCGGCCACTGCCGGCCGACGTCCGGATATGCACGATTCGTGTCTGCTACCGACGGCGTGAGCAACTCACGTGTAACACAGGCGAAACGTGATGGCCCGAACCTGATTTCACCGCCTTTCGCGCCGACGCGGAAGCGGCCCTATTCCTTCTACCGAGAGGGCGGGTCATGGATTCTCGGACAGCCTTGACGCTCAGTATCGGCGTGCTCGGCGGGTTGGCGGTCGCGTTGACCGCAGAGGTCATCACGGTGCCGATCTGGGTGGTCTTCCTCGCCTGGGCGTCGTTCTTCTTCGTCGGCGGCGGCGTTTCCGGCTGGATCCGCTCGGTGTCGTCGAACCTCGTCGGCGTCGTCATCGCCTCCGCCAGCCTGTACGCCGCCTACCTGATGGGCGGCAGCCTCCTCGTCACCGCGATCGCCGTCGGCGTCGGCAGCGCGCTGATGGTGCAGGCGTCCTGGGTGCCGCTTCTGTCCACCACGCCGGCCGTCGTCGTCGGCTTCGCTTCCACGGTCTCGACGGTCGCGGGCAAAGGCAACGACATCACCGTCACCACGATCTCCCATCCCGGCCTCGTCGCCGCGGTTGCGTGCGTGCTCGGGGCGTCCTTCGGGTTGCTCTCCGAATACGCGGCGACCGCGATGACGAAGAAATCCGCACCCGCCACCGAAGCCCCGTCACCGGAAGGAAGCCCCGCCTGATGAAACTGCAGCACTACCTCGGCGGCCTCGAAGGCCTACCGGAACTGACGTCGCTCGAGAAGCGGGTCTTCGTCGAGGACTGGGAGAAGCGCATCTTCGGCATCCACGTCGCGATGATGGGCTTGTCCAACCATCTCGGTTCCGCTCTGCCCGAATACCCCATCGACGACGTGCCCACCGCCTTCAAGGACGAGTGGACGTGGGCCGACCTGCGCACCGGCGCCGAGGCGATGAACCCCTTCGACTACTTCAGATTCCGCTACTACGAGAAGTGGCTCGGCGGCATCACGCAGTTCTTCGTTGACCAGGGCTACATCACCGAGCACGAGTTGTCCTCGCGGCAGGCCGAATTGGCGGACGCTCCGGCGGCAGCCGCGGACGGCACGAGCGCCATCGACGACCAGGTGGTCGAA
>DATEIG010000540.1:0-5320 GCA_035279185.1 Mycobacterium sp. | reverse complement strand
TGAGCTTCGGCATCATGGACGAGCCTAGTTAACAGTTCGATTAAGCAACGCTAAGGTTTGGTTGTGCCAGAAATGAACCGCCGCGCCATGATGATGATGACCGGGATCGCCGCGATGGCGGCGGCAGTACCCCTGCCCCGAGCCCTTGCCGATACGGAAACGCCAGGTGAACCCGGCGTGCTGGACAATCCTGAGCCAGGGAACATCATCTTCGCCGACGATTTCGACGGTCCCCCCGGAGCGTCTCCCGACCGGTCGAAGTGGTTCGTGAAGAACTTCAACGAGCCCGTCAACCCGCCGATTCTCGGCCTCTACCGCGACGACCCGCGCAACGTGTCGCTCGACGGCAATGGCAATCTGGCGCTGCGGGCCACCCAGGAAGGCGCCAACTACTTCACCGGACGGGTCGAGAGCCGGGCGAAGATCGGCATCAACCACACCTGGGAAGCGCGGGTCAAGCTGCCCATGCAGCCTGGCCTGTGGCCGGCGTACTGGCTGGTGAACATCGAGGACACCCCCGACGGCCGCGGTCCGCTGCCGGACGGCGAAGTCGACATCGTCGAGTGGTACGGGAACGGGAAATGGGCTCCGGGCACCTCGGTGCACGCCCGCTCTGACGGCAAGACGTGGCGAGAGCACCGGTGGCCCGTCGACGACGCGTGGCACACCTACCGGGTCCGGTGGGACGACGCGGGCTTCCGGTTCTGGATGGACGACTTCACCGTGCCGCCGTACTTCTCGGTGCCCGCGGCGCCGATCCAGGGCGCGTGGCCGTTCAACGACCCCGGCTATCTGCTGTTCACGATGCTCAACCTCGCCGTCGGCGGACCGGGAGGCGGCGACCCCAACTTCGGCGCTGTCTCCGATCCGATGCTCGTCGACTACGTGCGCGTCTGGTAACCCGGTGAGGCGCGCGGGGTTTGCCGTCGCGGCGGTCGTCGTGCTCGCCGGTGTCGCGGCGCCTCCCGCCGGCGCCGACCCGGTGACCTACGGTTCCAACGGCGTGTTCGGCGTCGGCGCCGAACCGCCTGCGGGATGGGCCACCGCCAGCATCCCGCCCGGACGCTATCGGGTCGACCAGTCCCCCAGCATGTACCCGTACCAGAGTCCGCCGGGATTCTGGTTGCGGTGCAACGCTTTTCCGTGCGCGGGCAATTTCGCCACCCACATCATCGGCAGCGGAGAAGCGCTCCGCGACCAGCCGACGTTCGTCGACATCCTGCCCACCGACGTCGCCGTCTCGCTCAACAACGTCACGCTCACGGTCGCGTAACCGGCTGAGCGAGAAGAGTTCTCAGCTACCGGCGAGGGCTACTTCCTGTCGCCCTAGGTGTCGTCGAAGAAGGCCCAGTGGCCGTCGTCGGCCTTGACCTCCATCCGCCATCCGAGTTCGGAATTGTCGGCCTTGGAGTCGACGAACCAGGCGTGCGCGTCGTCCGCGCTCTCGATGTCCTTCGTGTCCACGACGTCGCCCTTGGGATTCAGCACGCGGTAGGTAGCCATGCGAAGTGTGTTCCCACTTCGGGAAAGTTCACACGTCAGTCGGCCTTCGGCAGCGGAATCCCCTCGCTGGTGGCGAATCGGGCGTCGTCCTGGGACGACAACCCGACCGACACGACCGATCGGTCGAAGAACACGTCGGTCAGATACGCCAGCCCGACCGCCCAGCGATTCACCGCGCGTGGCATCGCGTACAGGTGGTACATCCGCGTCACGAACTTCGCGGCATAGCCCGACAGGTGGATGTTGAGCGGATTGGCGACGGCGTAGTGCGGGCCGAGGTCGACGACCAGCCCCATGTCGCTGTGCCGGTAGTCCTTGGCTTGGCCGTATCCGAGGCTGGCAGCGACGTTGCGCGCCAGCACTTTTCCCTGACGTGCTGCGTGTTGTGCGGTCGGAGGCGTGATCTTGCCCGGCTGCGTCAGGTCGGGCACCGCCGCTGCGTCACCCGCTGAGAACACATCGGGATGGCCGGGCACCTGCAGGTTCGCGTCCACTTTCAGCCTGCCCCGCTCGGTGGGCAGGCCGAGGCTCTCGATCAGCGGTGCGCCGGTCACGCCCGTGACCCAGGCGACGGTGTGGGTGTCGATGCGGGAATCGTCGCTGAGGACGACGTGATCGGGATGGACTTCCTTGAGTGTGAGGCCCAACCGCACGTCGACGCCGCGCTGGCGCAGCACCCGCTGCACCCGCTCCCCGAGTTTCTCGCCCACTTCCGGCATGACCTGCTCGGCCGTGTCCAGCAGGACGAACCTCACCTCGGACGGGTCGAATCCCATCTGCTCGCCCGCGGTGCTTGCCAGTGCGCGCAGTTGTACGACGAGTTCGGTGCCCGAGTACGAGGCGCCGACGACGACGACCGTGCGGCGCGCCCGGATGCGGTCCTCGTCGTCATCGATGTTGGCCAACTCGAGTTGTTCGAGCAGATGGTCGCGCAGGTACACCGCCTCGGCCGTCGACTTGAGGCCCCGCGCGTAGTCGGCCAGACCCGGGATGTCGAACAGGCGGGTGACCGAACCCGGCGTCAGGACCAGCCGGTCCCACGACAGGCTGCGCGATCGCTGCTCGGGATCGGTGTACGTCAGGGTGTGCCCGTCGAGGTCGACGTCGTCCACCCGCCCGCGCACCGTACGAACGCCGCGCAGCGTGTTCGCCAGCGGGATGGTGACGAAGCGGGCGTCGACCAGACCGCCTGCGACATCAGGCAGCAGCGGGGTGTAGAGCATGTAGTCGACCGGCGAGACGATCGAGATGTCGACCGAAGCGTCGTGCTTACGCAGCACCTTGGACAACCTGCGGGCGCATTCGAAGCCGGTGAAACCGCTACCGACGATGACTACTGAAGTCATTGAACCCACTGTACGTGTCCGCCTGTTGCCGCCGGTCGACCGGCGGGGGGCGGGAATGCGAGGATGGGCGATGACATGACGCGATCGCGACCGCTGCGCCGATGGGATCCGTTCCGACCGCTCGACATGCTTGCGTCGCTGTGGTCGACGGCCGCCGTTGCGCCGATGAGCACCGGTGCGGCCGCCGCGTACCGGACACTGTTCATGACGCTGCGCAAGCTGGTTGTGGGCCGCGAGCTCACGGTGCGTCTCGACGAGGGCGACATCACGCTGACGGTCACCGAGTTCGACTCGAGGCTCGACGTCCGCGGACTCGCGGTCGGCCAACTCAGCGACGTCCGGCTGGCTGCGCGCGACATCCGTTGGGACGACAACAGATTGGACCGTGCCAGCGCGGTCCTGCACAACGTCCACCTCCGTCCCGCTGCCCCGCCGGTACTCGTCGCGGCACCGGTCGACCTGACGGTGGAGCTTCCCGCCGACGCCCTCGACGAGCTGTTCCGGCTAGCTGCACCGCGGCTGGCGGGCGAGATCGGGTCTGACGGCGTTGCCCGGCTGCGGCTGGCGCGCCGACCGGGATTCGGTCACCTCGAGGTGGACGCGATCCTGGAGGAGACGACCCTGTGGCTGCGTCCGCGCGGTCTCGTTCTGGGCCGCAAGCGGTTGGGGCTTCCGGACCGCACGCCCGGATACCGGGTGGCGCTCCCTGAGCTGCCGCACGGGCTCACGTTGACCGACATCAGCATCGAGCCCGACAAGCTCTGCCTGTCCGGCAGCCTCGCCGAGTGGCGCATCGACGTTCCGCGCGCCCGTGTGGAGGATGTCATCAACCAGCTCAGCGTGGTCGGCAGGCCGCTGAACCTGACCCGGTTCGGCATCGGCTGAACCGTGCGCGAACTCGTCCGCTTCGAGCGCGGTTGGGACAGGGTCGTGGTGTCGGCCGATGAGGACGATCTCGTATTCTGGTGTGGCTACGAGGATTTCGGCAGGACGATCGTCACAGAGTCACGAATGAGCGTTCAGGATTTCGCGGCCAAAGGCGAAGGCCCGTGGCCGTGGTACGACCTCGGCGAGAAACGGGAAGGCGCCCTTCTCGTGCTGGACGCACTCGACATGCCGCCACCAGCGTGGACGGCGCCCCTGCCGCGGGCGGCACTCGAGGTGTTCGAGCGTGCACGGCGGGGCGATCGAACGCTCAACGACCTCTTGGCGCAGGGCGCCGATCCCGATCCGGTCGACCCGTGCGGGGCGAGCCCGCTGTGGTACGCCCTGCGGTCGATGTCACACGGACAGGCGGTCGCGCTGATCGACGCGGGCGCCGACGCCGGCAGGCGCATCGAAACCGACGCTCGCGGTGAGCGTTACACCACGATCCTGCACGAGATCGTGCGCGCGGGCGCCACACTGGCGCTGCGCCAGGCGCTGGTTCACGGCGTCGATCCGTCACTGCGCGACTCCGACGATGCCACCCCGATGCACGTGATCGACGAGAACCACGACAACGTGAACCCCGAGATCGTGCGCGCGCTGGCGCGCGCGGGCGCCGCTGTCGACGCGGCGCTGCCGAGCGGAATGCAGCCGATCGAGTCGGCGGCCCGCAGACTGCTTCCCGCCACGGTGGCGGCGCTGGTCGAACTCGGCGCATCACCGGCGCGGGGACTCGACGCGCTGCTGGCGTGGTGGGCGCTCGGCGTGCGGTACGCCCAACACCGGGCCGACGTGGTCGTCGACATCGTGGAGATCCTGCGCGCAGGCGGTGCCGAGGTCACCGAACGGCACCTCGAGCAGGCCGCGCGGGCCGGTGTGTCCCGGGTCGAGAACGCCCTGCGCGGATAGCGTCCGCGTGGTCGGTCAGAAACCGAGCAGGCCGAGCGGGATCGGCGACTCCCCGCTGCCGACCGATTCCAGGACGCGCGGGCACAAGAACGAGATGGCCAGCCCGGTGAACATGTTCGCCCCGCCCAGCGACATGCCGGTCGCGTCGGCGACCGTGGCCGCGGCGTCGGCCGCCGTCTGGCCGGGTTCGGAGAGCATCGGGCAGACCGACTGCCCGACCGCGACCAGGTTCGACGGGTCGGTCGTGCCGCCCAGGCCCGCGCTCGTGACGGCGTTCAAGAACGCGTCGGTGCCGGGATCGGCCTGTGCAGGCGCTGCCAGCAGCGAGGCCGTCGCGGTCACTCCAGCGAACGCGGTGATCAGGCGAACGGGGCGGGAAAGTCTGCGCACCTGCAGCATCGTAGGCGAGCTGGTGATTATGGGCTAACCGGCACGTCAACTACGCTGTGGCAATGCCGAAACCACCCAATACGGGCGATGCATTGGAGCCGCATTTCGAGGACGTCCAGGCCCATTACGACCTGTCCGACGACTTCTTCCGGCTCTTCCTCGACCCGACGCAGACCTACAGCTGCGCCTACTTCGAACGCGACGACATGACGCTGGAAGAGGCCCAGATCGCCAAGATCGACCTG
>DATEIG010000539.1:0-10930 GCA_035279185.1 Mycobacterium sp. | reverse complement strand
GACGTGATCCCGATGGCGAGCACCTGGTTGTGCAGCAGCGGCGGCACCGCGTAGCTCTCCAAGAGCTTCGTGCCCGCGATGTACATCTGCTTCTGGGCGCCGGGCACGTTGGTGATCAACAGGTTGAACTGCCTGGCCGAGAACGTGGTGGCCACCCGAATTCCCATGGCGTGCAACGTCGGTGGTGCAAAGCCTGACAGCGTGACGATGGTCCGCGCGTCGACGAGGCTCGCCGCCGTCGGATGCGACTCGGTCATGTGGGCGATCTGCGACAGCCGCACCACCGCGTTGCCCTCCCCCACGGGAAGGTCGACGAGGAACGGCGACACCTCGCTGATCGCCTGACCCGGACCCGACGACTCCAGTTCCTCCTCCGGATAGACCGACATCGGCGCCATCGCGCGCACGGTGGCCGTCGGCGACACCGGCTCGCCGCGGGACAGCAGCCAGTTGCGCAACGCCCCCGCGATGACGGCCAGCACGACGTCGTTGACGTCGCATTCGTAGCGGGCGCGCAGGTTGCGGAAGTCCTCCAGCTTCGCGCTGGCCACCGTGAACCGGCGGTTGCGCGACACCTTGGTGTTCAGCGGGCTCGACGGTGCGGTGCCCCGCGCGAGTCTGCGAGCGGCGGCGGTGAACCGGCGTCCCAGGTCGATCAGCTGCCCGGAGTTGGTGGCCAGGTCGGTGACCGCGGACCGCACGGCGGCCAACTGCGCGCCGGGACGCGCGACCCATTCGCCGACGGCACCCATCACGAGCTGAGCATCGCCCGGCTCGCGGGCCGGAATCCAGATGTCCTCACCGAACGGCGGCGGCTTCTGCGTGCGGTCGGCGATCACATGGCCGATCTCGAGGGCGGTCATCCCGTTGACCAGTGCCTGATGCGATTTCGTGTAGATCGCCAACCGGTTCCCGGCGAGCCCTTCGACGAGGTACATCTCCCACAGCGGCCGGGTCTTGTCGAGCGCCCGCGACCCCAGCCGCGCGACGAGCTCGTGCAGCTGGGCGTCGCTGCCGGGAGACGGGAGCGCCGACCGGCGGATGTGATAGGTGATGTCGAAGTCGCGGTCGTCGACCCAGACCGGCCGGGCCAGCCCGAGCGTCACCTCGCGCACCTTCTGCCGGTAGCGCGGGATCTGGGGCAGCCGCTGCTCGACCGTCGCGAGCAGCGACTCGTAGCTCAGCCCGTTGCGCGGTTTACGGAGAATCGACAGCGACGAGACGTACATCGGCGTCGACGAGTTCTCCAGGCCGAAGAACGACGCATCGGACGCCGACAACCTGGTCACCATGTGCGGCGCCACCCTCCCCTTTGGTACTGACGTCGATCCTCGTCGAACCCCGACACGGTAACCGCCGATTCTGTATACGCGCATCACGGGTGCGTGTCGGCCCCCGGATCCATGGGATCATGGACTCGTCTGTTCCTCTCCAGCAGATGCCATCTTCCTGACCGATTGCTGGAGACATTCGATGACCGCAGCGCAGATCCCCTTCGAAGCCGGCGCCCTGACCGCCCCCGTCGTCGACTACGAACCGCCCCCGTTCGACCCCGCCGCCCCGTGCCCGGCCCCGACGCCCGCGGCGTTGCGCCGACCGCTCCGGAGGGCGCTGCGGGTGGCCGAGCGCACCGCCGAAACGCCGCCTCCGGCCGCTGCCGCTTTTGCCGACGCGGCCCTGCGCCGTGTGCTCGAGGTGCTCGACCGGCGGCGCCCGATCGCGCAGTTGAGACCGATGCTGACGCCCGCGCTTCTCGACTTGGTGTTCACCGCGACACGCACTACCGGGCCGGACAAGGCGGCCGTGCTGCGCAAGGTCAGACTTCGCGGCGGCGCCGCGGCCGCCGAGGTGTTCGCCACCTACACGCGCGGTGAACGGGTCCGCGCGATCGCAGGCCGCATCGAGGTGGCCGAGGGGCGCTGGCGCGTGGTGGCCCTCCAGATCGGATAATGACGGCGTGCAGGGAGACACCGTCAGCGTCGAACGCGTCGTCCGGGCGCAGCCCCGGGAGATCTTCGCGCTGCTCGCCGACGCGGGTAGGCATGCGAGCTTCGACGGTTCGGGGACTGTGGACCACGCCGACGCAGAGTCGATCCCGCTGGAACTCGGCACACGGTTCGCGATGAGGATGCGGGGCAGGCCCGAGACGCTCTTCCTGCCGTACACGATGACCAACGAGGTGATCGAGTTCGAGCCCGACCGCCGCATCGCCTGGCAGCCGACCTCTTTCGGCGGGCTGGTCGGCGGCCGCATCTGGCGCTACGAGCTCATCCCGACCGAGGACGGCACGCTGGTCTGCGAGACGTGGGACGTGTCGCGCGACCGGCAGCGGCTCCTGCTGAAGAGGGGCGCGATGCCGCGGCAAGCCGAAGACGGCATGCGCGCCACGTTGGCGCGCATCGCCGCCCTGCTGGAGAACTAGCTAGCTCCTCTTACCCGCCTTCGCCTGCTTGCGCGCCGCCTCACGACGCTCGCGCCTGCTCGGCTGGGCGTGCCTGGGGCCGCCATTGTCTCCGTTGCCGCCCTCACGATGGACCTGCGCTGACCCGTCCTCGGACGGACCGGTGTAGGTCAGCGGCGGCGCGTCGTCGTCAATTCCCTTGGCGCGCAACGCCGAAGGCTGCGCACGCTCCTTGGTCGCGACACCGCTGCCCTGCGCTTTGGCCGCGGCCTCCTCGGCGAAGGCGGCGAGGCCGCTGGGCGTCGCGACGGGCGCCACCTGAGCGGCGGGCGTCGGGGGCACCGCCTCGACGGTGACGTTGAACAGGAAGCCGACGGCCTCCTCCTTCATCGCGTCGAGCATGCCGTTGAACATGTCGTAGCCCTCGCGCTGGTACTCGACCACCGGGTCCTTCTGCGCGACGGCACGCAGGTTGATGCCCTCCTTGAGATAGTCCATCTCGTAGAGGTGCTCGCGCCACTTGCGATCGACGACGTTGAGCAGCACGTTGCGTTCGAGCTGGCGCATCGCGCCTTCGCCAGCGAGCTCCTCGAGCTGCTTCTCCCGCGCGTCGTAGGCGCGTTCGGCGTCTTCGATCAGCGCGTCGAGCAGCTCTTCGCGGGTCAGCTCGCCGGGCTCGCCGATCGCGTCGGAGTCGATCAGGTCGTGGTGGTCGATGCTGATCGGGTACAGCGTCCGCAGGGCCGTCCACAGCGTTTCGAGGTCCCAGTCCTCCGAGTAGCCCTCCGCGGTCGCGCCGTTGACGTACGCGGTGATGACGTCGACCAGCATCGCGTGGGCCTGCTCCTTGAGGTTCTCGCCCTCCAGGATGCGCCGCCGCTCGGCGTAGATGACCTTGCGCTGCTGGTTCATCACCTCGTCGTACTTCAGCACGTACTTGCGGATCTCGAAGTTCTGCTGCTCGACCTGGGTCTGCGCGCTCTTGATGGCCCTGCTGACCATCTTGGCCTCGATCGGCACGTCGTCGGGCAGGCTCAGCCGCGTCAGCAGCGACTCGAGCGCGGCGCCGTTGAACCGTCGCATCAGCTCGTCGGCCAGCGACAGGTAGAACCGTGACTCGCCGGGGTCGCCCTGGCGGCCCGAGCGGCCGCGGAGCTGGTTGTCGATGCGGCGCGACTCGTGACGCTCGGTGCCGAGCACGTACAGCCCGCCCGCCTCGATGACCTCCTCGGCCTCGGCCGCGGCCTCGTCCTTCACCCTGGCGCGGGCCTGGTGCCATGCGGCGTCGTACTCGTCGGGCGTCTCGACCGGGTCGAGGCCCTGCTCCCGCAGCCGCAGGTCGGTGAGGAAGTCGACGTTGCCGCCGAGCACGATGTCGGTACCGCGGCCCGCCATGTTGGTGGCCACCGTGATGGCGCCCCGGCGACCGGCCTCGGCGATGATGCCCGCCTCCTGCTCGTGGTACTTCGCGTTGAGCACGTTGTGCGGGATGCGCCTCTTGGTGAACTGCCGCGACAGGTACTCCGACCGTTCCACGCTGGTGGTGCCGATCAGCACCGGCTGGCCCTTCTCGTAGCGCTCGGTGACGTCGTCGACGACCGCGATGTACTTGGCCTCTTCGGTCTTGTAGATCAGGTCGGACTGGTCGACACGGACCATCGGCCTGTTGGTCGGGATCGGCACGACGCCCAGCTTGTAGATCTCGTGCAGCTCGGCCGCCTCGGTCTGCGCGGTGCCCGTCATCCCGGCGAGCTTGTCGTAGAGGCGGAAGTAGTTCTGCAGCGTGATCGTGGCCAGCGTCTGGTTCTCGGCCTTGATCTCGACGCCTTCCTTGGCCTCGATCGCCTGGTGCATGCCCTCGTTGTAGCGGCGGCCCACCAGCACGCGGCCGGTGAACTCGTCGACGATGACGACCTCGCCGTCGCGCACGATGTAGTCCTTGTCGCGCATGAACAGCTCTTTGGCCTTGATCGCGTTGTTCAGATAGCTCACCAGCGGAGAGTTCGCGGCCTCGTAGAGGTTGTCGATGCCGAGCTGGTCCTCGACGAACTCGACGCCGAGCTCGCTGACACCGATCGTGCGCTTGCGGATGTCGACCTCGTAGTGCTTGTCCTTCTCCATCAGCGGCGCCAGGCGCGCGAACTCGGAGTACCAGTTCGACGACCCGTCGGCCGGGCCGGAGATGATCAGCGGCGTGCGGGCCTCGTCGATCAGGATGGAGTCGACCTCGTCGACGACGGCGAACGCGTGCCCGCGCTGCACCATCTCCTCCACCGAGTGCGCCATGTTGTCGCGCAGGTAGTCGAAGCCGAACTCGTTGTTGGTGCCGTAGGTGATGTCGGCGCCGTAGGCGGCGCGGCGCTCCTCCGGCGTCATCTGCGCGAGGATCACGCCGACGTCGAGGCCGAGGAAGCGGTGCACGCGGCCCATCCACTCGCTGTCGCGTTTGGCCAGGTAGTCGTTGACGGTGACGACGTGGACACCCTTGCCCGACAGCGCGTTGAGGTAGGCGGGCAGCACACAGGTGAGGGTCTTGCCCTCACCGGTCTTCATCTCGGCGACGTTGCCGAAGTGCAGGGCCGCCCCGCCCATCACCTGGACGTCGTAGGGCCGCTGGTCGAGCACGCGCCAGGCGGCCTCGCGGGCCACGGCGAAGGCCTCGGGCATCAGGTCGTCGAGATCCGCGCCGTCGGCGTACCGCTTCTTGAACTCGTCGGTTTTGGCGCGCAGTTCGGCGTCGGAGAGCTTCTCGACGTCGTCGGACAAAGTGTTGACATAGTCAGCCACCCGCTTGAGGCGCTTGACCATGCGGCCTTCGCCGAAACGCAGCAACTTATCGAGCACGGCTTGTATCCCCTGTGGGTTGATGAATCCCGTCGCGTATCAGACGGCATCCATCCTAGGTGACACCCCGAAGTGGCTGGTCGAATGCGGCTGGCCGCGCGTCAGGCCAGGCGAATCAGCCCGTAGTCGTAGGCGTGCCTGCGGTAGACCACGCACGGCTTGTCGCTCTCCTTGTCGTGGAACAGGAAGAAGTCGTGACCGACCAGTTCCATCTCGTAGAGCGCGTCGTCGACGGTCATGGGCGTGGCCGGGTGCTCCTTGGTGCGCACGACCTGGCCAGGTTCGTGGAACTCGACACCGTCGTGCGTGCCTGCCGCCTCGGAGTCCGACGGCGGGAGGAACGCGTCGGGCGCGGAGACCTTGGTGGCCTCGGCCAGTGACACCGGCGTCTTGTCGCCGTAGTGCACCTTGCGGCGGTCCTTGGTTCGGCGCAGGCGGTTCTCGAGTTTGCAGACGGCCGCCTCGAGTGCGGCGTAGAAGCTGTCCGCGCAGGCCTCGCCTCGCACGACGGGGCCGCGGCCCCGCGCGGTGATCTCCACATGCTGACAGTTCTTGCGTTGGCGGCGGTTGCGCTCATGGTCGAGCTCGACATCGAAGAGGTAGATGCTGCGGTCGAGTCGCTCGAGGCGTGCGAGCTTCTCGGAGACGTAGATGCGGAAGTGGTCCGGAATTTCGACGTTGCGGCCCTTGACGACGACCTCCGCGCTGGGCGCGGGCGTGGGCCCGGAGTCTTCAACGATCATCGAGCGGTCGGTTTCCATGGAACGGATTGACATGCTTGGCGACTCGTTTCTTTTTCGCGTCGCACGCGCACTGCGTGCCTACCTGGCAGAAACCGCACCGGAGGGGGCTCGTTATGTCGCCGCTCGCCGGTACGAGGTGTCGATCACTCACCTCCTACCGCTGGGCGATGGATGGCGCGTCGTGTTGAGCGCCGCCGTGAGGCAATCACGGATGTTGGCCCCAACGTAGTCCGTGTTCACCTAGTAGTGCCAGTAATTCGGCCTACCTGTTTTCAGTTCTTCACGTCCGTTTGATCCGGCAGTAATTGGCCGTCCCGTCAGGGCCGTCGTCGTCAGGCGTTGGCGAGCGTGAGGACCGCGACGACGCGGGCACCGGATGTTTGCAGGACACGGACCGATTCCGCGGCGGTGGCACCGGTGGTGACGATGTCGTCGACGAGCACGACGTCCCGGTCGGCCACTTCCGCCGTGCGCACCACCCGGCCCGTGACGTTGCGCTGCCGCGCCGCCCCCGACAGCCCGACCGAGTCCCGCACCAGGGCTTTCATCCGCAGCGCCCGCGCGACGGTCACCGCGTGCGCGCCTGCGGTCGCAGCCAGCGCGATCTGGGTGACGGGGTCGCCGCCGCGCCTGCGCGCCGCCATCCGGCGGGTGGGCGCCGGGACGACGGTCAGCGGCGCGGTCACCACTCCCCAGGCCATCAGCTGCCGCAGGCCGCCGCGCAGCGCGGTGGCGAGCGGGCCGATGAGGTCGGCGCGGCCGTGCTCCTTGACCGCCACGATCGCGTTGCGGCGCGGACCGGCGTAGCGGCCGAGCGAGAACACGGGCACGCCACTGTCGACGCGCGGGGTGATGACGTGCGGTTCGTCGGCCCGCACCCGCAGGAGGTGCGCACACGCCGGACACCATCGCGTCGCGGGAACGCCGCAGCCGCCGCACTCCAGCGGGAGGATCAGGTCGAGCACGCCGCCAGTGTCGCGGTGACCGGTGACAGTTTCGCCAGCGCCACCTCGGCCGCGACGAGGTCCTGCGCGCCGATCCCCACCAGCTTGGCGACGGTGATGTCGTCCTCGGCTGTGCGGCCCGCGACCCGTCCTGAGATCACCTCGCCGAGCTCACCGGATACGTCGGCCATGCGGTAGCGACCTGTCCGCACAGCGCGGTGTACGTCGCCGTTGGCCTCGGCGGTCGCGCGCGCGTCGACGAAGACCTTCGCTCGCTGTAGCACCGTGGCGTCGAGTTCGCACTTGGTGGCGTCGTCGGCGCCGACCGCTGTGACGTGCGCGCCGTCACGCAACCACTGCCCGTGCACCAGCGGTTCGCGCGCCTGCGTCGCGGTGATGAGAACGTCGGCGCTGCGCACGGTGGCTTCGATGTCGGTCGCACACCGGATCTCCACCGCCGGCAGTTCGTCGCTCAGCCGCCGCATGAGGGCCTCGGCTTTCGGCGCGCTGCGCGCCCAGATCGTCAGCCGCGTGAAGGGTCGCTCGCGGTAGAGGGCCAGCGGCTGCAGATAGGCCTGCACGCCCGCGCCGAGCACGGCGACGGTGTCGACGGTCGATGGCGCCAGCGTGCGCGCCGCCACCGCGCCCGCGGCGGCGGTTCGGATGTCGGACAGGTAGTGCTCGTCGTGCAGCAGGGCGAGTGTTCGTCCCGTCGCGCTGTCGAAGACCGCGACGAATCCTCCTTGCGGACCGCCACTTTCCACATTCGCGTGGAACCACGGCGACACCTTGACGATGTAGACCGCATGGCCGCGCAGGCTGCCTGTCTTGACGTAGACATCACCCAGCTCTTGGCGCTCGGCGGGGAACATCACGATCAACCCGTTGTCGGCCAGGCCGGCGCTGGTCTCGACGAACGCCTGAGCCACCGGATCCACCAGATCGTCGAATGTGACACTGGCACGAAGTGTTTCGGCATCGACCATGCGCGTACTCACGACGGCACGCATTCGATGACGCCGTGGCCGACGAAGGCGACATCGCCGCCGACGCTGACGGCCTCGACATGGTCGGCGCTGCCCTCCGGACGCACCCGCAGCGCACTCGGACGGCCGGTGAAGCGGCCTTGGCTGAGAGTGAACGTGTCACCGCTGCAGGCCATTCCGTGGCGCAACCGGTACGCACCGATGGTTCCCGCTGCACTGCCGGTTGCCACGTCCTCGATGACGCCGTCGTTGTTCCAGTGCCGCACCTCCACGGCGGCTTCGTCGAGCAGCACCGCGAACTCGGCGCCGACGCTGCCCAGCAATTCGGTGATGTCGCGGGAGATCCTCGCCCGCTCGAGGGCACCCGGACGCACGGGCACGATCAGATACCGCAGCCCGGTGCTGACCACCTCCAGCGGCAGGTTCGGATCGAGGTCAGCTTCGGAAAGGTTTACCGCACAGGCGATCTCGGCTCTGCGGTCGACGGTGCCGAGGAACTCAGGACTGCCCTGGTTCAGTAAGCCCGAGTAGTGGTCCGCCTCCGACACCGTGTCGACGTGGACCGTCTTGCCGGGCAGTTCGAAACGCCACCTCTGCGGGCCGGTCACCTGTGAGCGGCGGTGCAAAACCGCGGCCGCGCCGATGATCGGGTGCCCGGCGAAGGGCAGTTCGGAGAACAGGTCAAAGATGCGTGCCCGAACCGTGCCTGCGACGTTGGCGGTTTGCAGGAAGACGGCCTCGAAATGCCGCAGCTCCTGGGTGATCCGAAGCATCTGGTCGGCGCTGAGGTCGCCGGCGTCGGGGAACACCGGCAGGCTGTTGCCGCCGAAGGGCACCCGGCTGAAGACGTCGACGTGGCTGTAGGCCAGACCCGCGCCGCCGGTCACAGCTGCTCCTCGACAGCCTGTGCGAACCGACCGATCGCCGACTCGTCGCGACGGTAGAAGGTCCATCCCTTCTTGCGCGTGGCGATCAGAAGTCCGGCTTCGGTCAGCAGCGTCAGGTGGCGGGAGGCGGTGGCGGGGGCGATCCCCAGCCTGTCGCGGATGAAGTCGGCGCAGACGCCGTCGGCAAGCAGGTCGCCGTCGGTCTGCGGAGGGAAGTTGCCCACCGGATCCTTCAGCAGCGACAGGACCTCCAGCCGCACCGGGCTGGCGACCGCCTTCAGCGTCGGCAGCAGCCGCTGAACCCCGACACTCGCTTCGCTATTTCGCATATTTGCAAACTAGCGAAGCGACTGGCTCCCGTCAATACCCCCCACTACCCCCGCGAAACGATATTCCAGCAGGGAAAAGTCGAGTAGAGCCCTGCTGGAATATCGTTTCGCGGCGATATGAGGCGGGGTACTCCGTGTCGATGTCCGATCGTGAAGCCGTCATCGTCGATTGCCTCGTCAAAGCGTTCGACGACCTGATGAAGGCCGACCCCGATGCGTTCCGCAGCAAGTTCCGCAAGATGGCCGCCGACCCGTTCGCGTTCTATCGCGGCAGCGCGTGCCTCTTCTACGCCGACCTCGCCGAGCGTGAGGACCGCTGGGCCGACGAACGCACCGGCCGGGTCTGGATCCAAGGCGATCTGCACGCGGAGAACTTCGGCACCTACATGGACGGCGCGGGCAAGCTCATCTTCGACGTCAACGACTTCGACGAGGCGTTCGTCGGCCACTTCACCTGGGACCTGAAACGCTTCGTCGCCAGCGTGGCGCTGATGGGGTGGCAGAAGGCCCTGTCCGACACGGTGATCAGCAACCTGAACGAGACGTTCGTCCGCTCGTACCTGGATCAGATTCGGTGGTTCCGCCACACGGACGACGACGCGAGCTTCTCGCTGAACCTCGACACCGCCAAGGGTGCCGTGCGCATCGCCCTGGACGACGCGCGGATGTCGACCCGCTTCGAAATGCTGGAGAAGACAACGACTCTCGACGATTCGGACCGCAGGTTCCGGAACACCGCAGGGGTGCGCAGGCTCGACGAGAGCGAATACGACAAAGTGAATGCCGCGTTCGAGGCCTATCTGGACACCATCCCGAAGGGCAAGAAGTTCCGCGAGATCGCCTACGACGTCAAGGACATCGTCGGGCGCACCGGGTTCGGGATCGGCAGTGCGGGCCTGCCGAGCTACAACGTGCTCATCGAAGGCTTCAACCAGGCGCTCGACAACGACATCGTGCTGTCGATGAAGCAGGGCAACGTCGCCGCACCCAGCCGTGTCGTCGCCGACGAGGCCGTCCACAAGTACTTCAAGCACCACGGCCACCGCACCGCGGTGTCGCAGCGCGCGCTGCAGGCGCACGCCGATCCGCTGCTGGGCTACACCGAGCTCGACGGCGTCGGCTTCGTGGTCTCCGAACTGTCCCCCTACGAGTCCGACCTCGACTGGAGCGAGCTGACCGAGCCCGACGAACTGACCGAGGTGATCGAACAACTCGGCCGCGCGGTGGCGAAGGTGCACTGTGTCGGCGACGCCGACAGCGACCAGGAGCTCGTCGACTTCCAGACCGAGGACGCCATCGACGAACGCATCGGGGGCGACGACGACGAATTCGTCGCTGACATGGTCGAATTCGGGCTCGAGTACGCCAAGACCGTGCGGGACGACCACAGCCACTTCGTCGAGGCGTTCCGCGAGGGTCGTGTCCCCGGGGTCAGCTCGACGTAAGCAGTCAGCTCAATACGATCGAATCACCCGAGACCGTAATCGTTTTCGCTTCCAACGGTGCGGTAGCGGGGCCCTTGGCGACGGAGCCGTCCAGATTGAACTTGCTCCCGTGGCACGGACAATCGATGGTGCCGTCGGCGACCTTGTTCACCGCGCACCCCTTGTGCGTGCACGACGACGAGAACGCCTTGAACTCGCCTGCGACCGGCTGGGTCACCACGATGTCGTCGACGATCACGCCGGAGCCGACAGGTACGTCCGCGGTCTTCGCGATCGCGCCGCCCGGCGCCTCGGCAGGTGCCGAAGAGGAGGAGCTCTCGCTGCTCGCTGCGGGCTTGTCGCTCTCGGAGC
>DATEIG010000538.1:0-3022 GCA_035279185.1 Mycobacterium sp. | reverse complement strand
CGGCGCTATGTGCGACGGCAGCGCTCGTGGTTTCGCCGTGACCACCGGATCACCTGGCTCGACGGGGCCGCCGACGACACTGTCGATGAGGCCCTGCGGGTATGGCGCCACGTATCCTGAGCAGGTGATGTTCGCCAAAGGCCACGGGACGCAGAACGATTTCGTGCTGCTGCCCGACCTAGACGGCAGGCTCCCGTTGGAGCCTGCCGCGGTGGCCGCACTGTGTGACCGCAGGCGGGGGATCGGGGCTGACGGCGTCCTGCGCGTCACCACCGCCGGTGCGGCTGCGGACGCGGGCGTCTTCGACCGGCTCCCCGAGGGTGTGGCCGCCGAGGACTGGTACATGGACTACCGCAACGCCGACGGGTCGATCGCGCAGATGTGCGGCAACGGGGTCCGGGTGTTCGCGCACTATCTGCGGGCCAGCGGGCTGGAGAGCCGCGACGAGTTCGTCGTCGGGTCGCTTGCAGGCCCCCGTCCGGTGGTGCTGCACGCCCTCGACGCCACCAACGCCGACGTCACTGTCGAGATGGGCAAGGCCAACCAGCTGGGCGCCGGCGAGGCGCTCGTCGGCGGCCGGTCGTTCGCCGGGCTCGCGGTCGACGTGGGCAACCCGCATCTGGCGTGCGTGGTTCCCGGCCTGACCGCTGCGGAGCTGGCTGCCCTCGATGTGGGTGCGCCGGTCCAGTTCGACGCTCGGCAGTTCCCCGATGGTGTCAACGTCGAGGTGCTGACGGTTCCGTCGAATGGAGCGGTGTCGATGCGGGTACACGAACGCGGTGTCGGTGAGACGCGTTCGTGCGGAACGGGAACGGTCGCCGCGGCCGTCGCGGCGCTCGCGCATGGCGGTGCGTCGAACGGAACGCTCGCGGTGCGGGTCCCTGGTGGCGAGGTCACCGTCACCGTCACCGACGCCAGCAGCTTCCTGCGCGGGCCGTCGGTTCTGGTCGCGCGCGGCGAGATCTCCGAGGAATGGTGGCGTGCGCAGCAGCGTTAATTGGGGTGCATGAAAAGTGATACCCGTGCGAATCTTGATTCGCTTATGACATCTCCCGAATTTCCCTTCACCGGTAACCCCAGCACGGGTGAGCTGGCTCTCGAAGACCGCACGGCGCTGCGCCGCGTGGCGGGTCTGTCGACCGAGCTCGCCGACGTCTCCGAGGTCGAGTACCGCCAACTGCGCCTCGAGCGCGTGGTCCTGGTCGGTGTCTGGACGGAGGGCAGCGCCGCCGACGCCGACGCCAGCCTCGCCGAGCTGGCCGCACTGGCCGAGACCGCGGGTTCCGAGGTCCTCGAGGGCCTCATCCAGCGTCGCGACAAGCCGGACGCCTCCACCTACATCGGCTCGGGCAAGGCCCAGGAGCTTCGCGAGGTGGTGCTGGCGACCGGCGCCGACACCGTCATCTGCGACGGCGAGTTGAGTCCGGCGCAGCTCACCGCGCTGGAGAAGGCCGTCAAGGTCAAGGTCATCGACCGCACCGCGCTGATCCTCGACATCTTCGCCCAGCACGCCACCAGTCGCGAGGGTAAGGCGCAGGTGGCGCTCGCGCAGATGGAGTACATGCTCCCGCGCCTGCGCGGCTGGGGTGAATCGATGTCGCGTCAGGCGGGTGGCCGCGCAGGCGGCAGCGGCGGCGGCGTCGGCCTCCGCGGTCCCGGTGAGACGAAGATCGAGACGGACCGACGCCGGATCCGCGAGCGGATGGCGAAGCTGCGCCGCGACATCAAGGCGATGAAGAAGGTCCGCGACACCCAGCGCAGCCGCCGCCTCGACAGTGACATGCCGTCGATCGCGATCGTCGGCTACACCAACGCGGGCAAGTCGAGCCTTCTCAACGCGCTCACCGGCGCAGGGGTGCTGGTGGAGAACGCGTTGTTCGCGACGCTCGAACCCACTACGCGCCGTGGTGAATTCAGCGACGGCAGGCCGTTCGTGCTGACCGACACCGTCGGATTCGTCCGGCATCTGCCCACCCAGCTCGTGGAGGCTTTCCGGTCCACCCTCGAAGAAGTGGTCGACGCAGACCTGCTGGTGCACGTGGTAGACGGCTCGGATCTCAACCCGCTGGCACAGATCGAGGCGGTCCGTCAGGTCATCAACGAGGTGGTCGCCGACCACCACGGCGAACCGGCGCCGGAACTGGTCGTGGTCAACAAGATCGACGCCGCCGACGGGCTCACGCTCGCCCACCTGCGCCGCGCGCTGCCGGGTGCCGTCTTCGTCTCCGCGCACACCGGCGAGGGCCTCGAAGGTCTGCAGCGGCGGATGTCGCAGCTGGTGATTCCGACCGACACCGTCGTCGACGTGACGATCCCTTACCACCGCGGCGATCTGGTGGCACGGGTGCACGCCGACGGCCGGGTCGACGCCACCGAGCACAACGCCGAGGGCACGCGGATCAAGGCCAGGGTGCCGATCCCGTTGGCGGCCAGCCTGAGCGAGTTCGCGACGTTCTAGTCGCGTTCGAGGATCCGGTCGACGACGCGCTGCCATGCGTCCTCGCGCATCCGGGCGTTGAGCGCGCGAACCCCTGCGACGACGAATGCCGCGACCGCGGCAACGGTGACCCACGTGAAGGCGGCGACCACCGTCGCATCCAGGGTCGCCGTCGTCGGCGGTTTCGGTGCGCTGACCATCTTGCCGTTCTGATCCACCCAGATTTCGACAGGGTCGCCCGCCTTCACTGTCGGTGAGGCCCTGGTGACACCGGTGTGTCTGGTTGCCGCCCAATACCATTCGACGCTCACCCGAACGGTGTTCCTGCGCAGGTCCGGGCTGACCGGCTCGTCGGTGACCGTCGCGGTGACGCTCTCCCGGGTCAGGGCCTGCTGCGCGTAGATCTCGCGGTTCGTGTCATAGACCGCCAGGCCGACGCCCCCTGCGATGGGTACGGCGAGCAGTGAGACGAGGACCGCCAGCGTCAGCACGAGCCGGTCGACGCGATCGCCCGTCGGCCCGCTCCACTGCGGCAAACGGACGGTGTAGGTGTCGAACTCGGGTTCCCGGTGTCTTCGTGTCATC
>DATEIG010000537.1:0-10808 GCA_035279185.1 Mycobacterium sp. | reverse complement strand
CTTGAGTGGTGCGCACGCCGGTCACCCTGTCACCGTCGGTGTCGAAGCCGGTGACCTCGCAGTTCTGGATGATGTCGATACCGGCTTCGTCGGCCCGGCGAGCGAATCCCCATGCGACGTAATCGTGTTTGGCGATGCCGGCGCGGGGTTGGTAGGTAGCGCCGAGCACGGGGTAGCGAATGTCGTTGGAGATGTTGACGATCGGGCACAGCTTCTTGACCTCGTCCGGGTCGACCCACTGCGCGTCGATGCCGTTGAGCTTGTTGGCCTCCACCCTGCGCACGCTCTCGCGGACGTCCTGCAGGCTGTGCGCGAGGTTGAGCACGCCGCGCTGGCTGAACAGGATCGGATAGCCGAGGTCCTCTTCGAGGCCCTCCCACAGCTTGAGCGCGTGCTCGTAGATGCGGGCGCTTTCGTCCCACAGGTAGTTCGACCGGATGAGTGTGGTGTTGCGGGCCATGTTGCCGCCGGCCAGCCACCCGCGTTCGAGAACCGCGACGTCGGTGATGCCGTGGTTCTTGGCGAGATAGTGCGCGGTCGCCAACCCGTGGCCGCCGCCGCCGACGATGACGACGTCGTACGACTTCTTCGGCTCCGGTGTGCGCCAGAGGAATTCGGGATGGTCCGGCAGGTGCGCCCCGGGAGGAGTCGACGGTGTCACAGCGAGGCCTCCGTCAGGTTCGGGTAGAGCGGGAACCGGTGCGCGAGGACGCCGACCCTGGCCCGCAGGGCGTCGAGGTCGGCGTCGTCGGCGTCGGGCCGCAGGGCGAGGCTGATGATGTCGGCGACCTCGCGGAAGGCGTCGAGGTCGAATCCGCGGGTCGCCAGCGCGGCGGTGCCGATGCGCACACCGGAGCTGATCATCGGTGGCCGCGGGTCGAAGGGAACGGCGTTGCGGTTCACCGTGATTCCGACGCGGTGCAGGCGATCCTCGGCCTGCTTGCCGTCGAGCTCGGATTCGCGGAGGTCGACCAGCACCAGGTGGACGTCCGTACCGCCGGAGACCACGTTGAGGCCCGCTGCGCGCGAATCCTCCTGCAGGAGACGTTCGGCGAGGATCGCCGAGCCGTCGAGGGTGCGCTGCTGACGCTCCCGGAACTCGGGTTCGGCGGCGAGCTTGAACGAGACCGCCTTCGCGGCGATGACGTGTTCGAGCGGGCCGCCCTGCTGGCCGGGGAAGACGGCTGAGTTGATCTTCTTGGCCAACGCTTCGTCGTTGGTCAGGATGATGCCGCCGCGCGGGCCGCCGAGCGTCTTGTGGGTGGTGGACGTGGTGACGTGCGCGTGGGGGACCGGCGACGGATGCAGGCCGGCGGCGACCAAACCCGCGAAGTGGGCCATGTCGACCATCAGGTAGGCACCGACTTCGTCTGCGATGCGCCGGAATTCGGCGAAGTCGAGCTGCCGCGGGTATGCCGACCAGCCCGCCAGGATCAGCTTGGGCTTGCGCTCGTGGGCGAGGCGTTCGACTTCGGCCATGTCGACCCGATGGTCGGTCTCGGACACGTGGTAGGCGGCCACGTCGTAGAGCTTGCCGGAGAAGTTCAGCTTCATGCCGTGGGTGAGATGGCCGCCGTGTGCCAGGTCGAGACCGAGGATGGTGTCGCCCGGCGTGAGCAGCGCGGCCATCACCGCGGCATTGGCCTGAGCACCGGAATGTGGCTGCACGTTGGCGAACTCGGCGCCGAAGAGGCTCTTGATCCGGTCGATCGCGAGCTGCTCGGTCACGTCGACGTGTTCGCAGCCGCCGTAGTAGCGCCTGCCGGGATAGCCTTCGGCGTACTTGTTGGTCAGCACCGAGCCCTGCGCCTGCATGACTGCCAGGGGCGCGAAGTTCTCGCTGGCGATCATCTCCAGCGTGCTCTGCTGGCGGGTCAACTCGTCGGCGATCGCGCGATAGACGTCGGGATCGAGCGAGGCGAGGCTCTCGCTCAGGATCGGGTTCGCGGTCGCCGCCGTGGCCGGCCCTGCGGTGTCGAGACTCATGGTCGCCTTTCTGACATCCCAGTTGATCGGTGACTAATATATCAACTGTGGAATAGACTATGATCAGATCGCGACCACGTCAATAGACCGGTCACCACGAGAAAGGGGCGGCGATGACCCTGTCGGAGTTGTCGTTCGTCGACGCTGATCCCGGCGCCGAAACCAATGCCGACCGTGCGTACGAAACGGTGCGCGAGCGATTGGTCATGCTCGACATCCGGCCAGGCGAGCCGATCAACGACGACCACCTCGCGAGTGAACTCGGGCTGGGTCGCACCCCTGTCTGCGAGGCGCTCAAGCGTCTCGAGCGCGACCGTCTCGTGATCGCCTATCCCCGTCGCGGCACCTTCGCGACCGCGGTCGACATGACCGATCTTGCCGACATCTCCGAGATCCGCAAGCAGCTGGAACCCGTCGCGGCCGCCCGCGCCGCCCGCACCGCGACAGCCGAATCGCGAGCGCGACTGGCCAAGCTCGCCGAGGGAATCGCCGGGATCGATGACGACGACGACCCTCGTGACGTGTTGCGCCACGACGTCCACGTCCACCGCGAGATCTACCGCGCCTCGGGCAATCCGCACCTGGAGACGATCCTCGTCGGCCTCGACGCCCACGCGACGCGCATCTGGTGTCTGTTCCTCGATCGGTTGCCCGACGTCGCAGGCCACGTCCGCGAGCACATCGCCCTTCTGGAAGCGATCGCCGCAGGCGACGAGGACACCGCTGCCGCCTTGACGCTGAGCCACGTGGTCGGATTCGAGCAGGCGATCCGGGCGTTGCTGTAGATCTACTGCTTCCACACTGATATATCATTGGCGCACCAGCGGAAGGGGTGCAGCCAGTGACGGTTGTCGGTGTGGAGTCGCTCGGCGAAGTCGACCTCGGCGCGATGTCGTTCGCCGATCAGGCTTACCTCATCATCCAGGACAAGCTGATCATGCTGGACATCCGGCCCAATGAGGCGATCGTGGAAAGCGAACTTGCCGCCGGACTCAAGCTCGGCCGAACGCCGGTGCGCGAGGCGTTGAAACGGCTGGAGGCCGACCGGCTGGTGATCTCCTTCCCGCGCCGCGGCACCTTCGCCACCGGTGTCGACGTTGCCGATCTGCGCCACATCTCCCAGATCCGGGTGAACCTCGAACCCGTCGCGGCCCGAGCGGCCGCCGAGAACACGTCCGCGGAGGTCCGCGCGCACCTGCTCGACCTCGCGGACCGCACCGACGCGCTGGAGATCGGGACCATCGATCGCCATGAGCTCATGCGGTGGGATCTGCGGGTGCACCGCGCGATCTACCGCGCCACGGGGAATCCGCATCTCGAGGACGTGCTGATCCGCTACGACAACCTCGCGACGCGGATCTTCTGCCTGTTCCTCGACCGTCTGCCCACGGTGGCGCAGCACGTCGGTGAGCACACCGAGCTGTTGCGGACCATCGCCAACGGCGACGGCGATGCCGCCGCCGACATCGCGCTTGCGCACGTCACCGGTTTCGAGAAAGCCGTTCGCTCGATCGTCTGACGCCCGTCAGGCGATCGCCCTGTCCCGCGAGTGAGAAGCCAGGGCTGCGAAAGCCGCGAGATCACGACCAGGAATGCTATTTCGCGGGAAAGACGGCGTCAGGAGCGGAGTTTCGTCATTTCCGGGTCGACGAGGGGCTCCGCGACGACGGTGGCCGCCACGCGGCGGTCGAAATACTGGATTTCGACGCCGGTGCCCACGCCTGCGCTCGCGGGCAGCCAGGCGTATGCGATCGGCGCCCCGACCGTGTGCCCGAACGCCGCGCTGGTGACATAGCCCGCCGGCGATCCGTCGACGAAGACGGGCTCCGAGCCGAGCACGACCGACGTGCCGTCGTCGATCGTCAGGCAGACCAGACGTCGCTCGACGGTCTCATCGGACACGCTCGCGAGCGCGTCATGCCCGACGTATCCGTCCTTCTGCGCGCGGACGGCGAACCCGAGGCCGGCCTCGAAAGGATTGTGCTCGGTGGTCATGTCGGTGCCCCAGGAGCGGTAGCCCTTCTCCATCCGCAGACTGTTGAACGCGGCGCGGCCCGCCGCAATCACGTTGTGGCGCTGACCTTCTGCCCACAACGCATCCCACAGCCGGAGGCCGTGTTCGGCGGTGGTGTAGAGCTCCCACCCGAGTTCACCGACATAGGACAGCCGCACGGCGGTCACCGGAACGCCCGCGATACGCACCTGCTTGCACCGGAAGTACTTGAACGCCTCATTCGAGAAGTCGTCACGGCTCAGCGCCGAGACGAGGTCGCGCGCACGCGGACCCCACACGCCGATGCAGCACGTCCCGCCGGTGATGTCGCGGACAGTGACGCTGCCGTCGCTTGGCGCCTGGCGGCGGAAGTAGTCGAAGTCGAGGTTGCCGTTGACGCCGACCTGGAACACCTCGGGTGACAGACGCGCGACGGTGACATCGCTTCGCACACCGCCCGCGTCGTCCAAAACCATTGTGTAGGTGACCGATCCGACCGACTTGTCCATCTTGCCAGTGGTCAGCCGCTCCAAGAGGTCGACGGCACCGGGCCCCGAGATCTCGAGCCGCTTCAGCGGTGTCATGTCGTAGAGCGCGACGGCGGTCCTGGTGCGCCACGCCTCGGCGGCGGCGACCGGCGAGTGGAACATGGCCGCCCAGTCGTCGCGCGCGGGCGGGCGCCACTGCGGGGGCAGTTGGTCGACGAGTCCGGCGTTGGCTTCGAACCAGTGCGGCCGTTCCCATCCCGCCGCCTCGAGGAACATCGCCCCGAGTTCCCGCTGCCGCGCGTAGAACGGGCTGACGCGCAGATTGCGTGGAGATTCCTTGGGCTGCAACGGATGGAGGATGTCGTAGACTTCGACGAAGTTCTGCTGCGACGTCTCGCTGACGTAGCCGGAGTCGAGCTGCACCTCTTCGAACCGGTGGACGTCGCAGCCGTTGAGTGCGACCTCGGAGCGGCCGTCGACGAGCACCTGCGCGACCGCGCGTGCGACGCCCGCCGAGTGCGTCACCCACACCGCTTCGGCGATCCAGAAGCCCGCGACGTCGGGTGACTCGCCGATCAGCGGTGCGCCGTCCGGGGTGAACGAAAAGATGCCGTTGAACCCCGACTCGATCGTCGCGCTCTGCAGGCATGGCAGAAGGTGCTTGCTCTGCTCCCAGGCCGGGGCGAAGTCGGCTTCGGTGAACGCCAGCATCGACGGCATCGAGTCCGCGGTGACCTCACCGGCGGGCAACTCGCGCATGTCCACCGGCATCGGGCGGTGTGCGTACGAACCGATACCGAGCCGGTCGACGTGCTCGCGGAAATACAGGTCCTGGTCCTGGTGACGCAGGATCGGCAGGCCTGCCTCGGCGGCTTCGGTGTTGCGCCCGACGAGTTCGGGGATCTGGTGGGTCCTGACGTACTGGTGGGCCAGCGGCAGCAGCGGCACGTCCATGCCGATCAGCGCGCCGAGGCCCGGACCCCAGAATCCGCCGCAGGAGACGACGATGTCCGCGGGCACCGTGCCGTCCGTGGTGGTCACTCCGGTGACCTTTCCTCCGCTGTGCTCGATGCCGACGACCGTGGTCGATCCCCGGAACTCCGCACCGCGACTCTGCGCGCGGCGCGTCAGCGCCACGACGACGCGCGTCGACTTCGCCAGTCCGTCGGACTCCACGTGGAATCCCCCGAGGATGCGGTTGGGGTCCAGCAGCGGGTGCAACTTCGCGCATTCCTGCGGGTCGATGACCCGGCCCGCGACACCCCACGCCGTCGCCCATCCCTGCCTGCGATGCAGTTCGGCCAGGCGAGCTTCGGTGGTCGCCACCTCGAGGCCGCCGACCTGGTTGAAACACCACTGCCCGTCGACGTCGAGCGACGAGAACTTCTCGACGGTGTAGGCCGCGAATGTCGTCATCGTCTTCGAGGCGTTCGTCTGGAAGACCAGTCCGGGCGCGTGCGACGACGATCCACCGGTCAGGGGAAGCGGCCCCCGGTCGAGAACCGTGACGCGGTCCCAGCCGCGGGTGGTGAGTTCGTCGGCGAGGTTCGTGCCGACGATGCCGGCCCCGATGATCACAACGCGCGGTGATCCCATGGCGTGGTTGCTCCTGAGTGCGTCAGCATTGATCTACAACTGATATACCAAAATATGGCGCGGGCCTGCGGCGGTCAACCCGAACGTGCGTCATGCGCAACAGGTTTCTCGTTGAGCAACGCCCCACCGCAGGGTAGGTACCGGAGAAGCCGAGCTACCTGGGTAGTGTCGCCGCTGTGAGCAACGGAGGCTCCGACGGGGGCGGCGGGGGTGTGCAATCGGTTGACCGCGCCGTTTCCGTCTTGGAGATCCTCGCTCGACTCGGCGAAGCGGGGGTGACCGACCTTGCCGCGCACATCGGCGTGCACAAGTCGACGGTGTCGCGACTGCTCACCGCGCTCGAGGAGCACGAACTGGTCGAGCAGGCCCACGAGCGCGGGAAATACCAACTCGGGTTCGGGATTCTCCGGCTCGCCAACGCGGTGTCAGGACAGCTCGACATCACCCAGCAGGGTCGCGAGGTCTGCGAGCGGCTGGCCGTCGAGGTGGGGGAGACGGTCAACATCGCGGTGCTGCGTTCGCACTACGTCGTCAACGTGGACCAGGCGCGTGGCCCGACGTCAGTCGGCAGCCACAACTGGGTCGGCGAGCTCACGCCGCTGCACGCGACGTCGAGCGGCAAGATCCTTCTGGCGTTCATGTCGCCGGACGCGCGGCGCGACCTGTTGGCTCAAGCGGACCTGACCCGCTTCACCGAGCACACCATCACCTCGCTCGGCGACCTCGACCGCCAGCTCGTCTCGATCGCGAACGACGGCTACGTCGTGTCGATCGAGGAACTGGAGCACGGCCTGACGGCGGTCGCCGCGCCGATCCGCGACCACACCGGAATGGTCATCGCGGCGCTGAGTGTGTCCGGCCCCGTCTACCGGCTGACCGAGGCGCGCGCCCGCGAGATCGCGCCGTCGGTGGTTGCTGCCGCTGAATCCGTATCCGAACGCATGGGCTACCAGGGCTGACGGTCGGCGCCGCCCCGATTCCTTGTTCACCCGGCGGCAAGAAATTTCTGTCGAAACCTGGTGTATCACTCTGCCGCACTCTAATATATCAGCGTTGGTGTGGTCCTCGTCACATCAGCCGGTATCAGCCCCAGGAGTAGTTACGTGACCGCACAACAAGATCACCCGCTCGACATCGACGAGCTGAAAGCAAAGCTGCACCACACGTTCCCCGGACCCGGCGCACCCGTGCCGCCGGGCGAGGACCCCGAGGTACCGCTGTGCCAGCGGCCGCCGGTCACCGACAAGGTGGTGTTCGGCGTCACCGCGGTGATCGTGATCGCCATTCTCGGCTGGGGTCTGATCTGGCCCGCCCCGTTCGGCTCGACGATGTCGGCGATTCTCGACTGGGTCGTGAGCAACATGGGGTGGCTCTTCATCGTCTCGGCAACGTGTTTCGTGCTCTTCGCGGCATGGCTGGCCCTGAGCAAGTACGGCAGGATCCCGCTCGGGCGGGACGGCGAGAAACCCGAGTTCAACACCGTCAGCTGGGTCGCGATGATGTTCAGCGCAGGCATGGGCATCGGGCTCATCTTCTGGGGTGTCACCGAACCGCTGACCCATTTCGTGAATCCGCCACCGGGACTTGCTGATTCGAAGGCGGGCACCGCGCTGGCGACCGCGCTGTTCCACTGGGGCTTCCACCCGTGGTCGATGTACGCCGTCGTCGGCCTGTCGATCGCCTACGGCAGTTACCGGATGGGGCGCCGCCAGCTGATCAGCGCGTCCTTCATTCCGCTGCTGGGGCAGAAGCGCATCGAGGGACCGATCGGCAAGATGATCGACATCCTCGCGATCTTCGCGACGATGTTCGGCACCGCGGCCTCGCTGGGGCTCGGCGCACTGCAGATCGGATCCGGCATCGAGGTCCTCGGCTGGGTCGGCAAGGCAGGCACGCTGCTTCTGGTGACCGTCGTCGCGCTTCTCACGCTGGCGTTCGTGGCGTCCGCGGTCTCGGGGGTGTCGCGCGGCATCCAATGGCTGTCGAACATCAACATGGTGCTCGCGCTCGTGCTGGCGATCTTCGTGTTCGTGGTCGGGCCGACAGTGTTGATCCTGAATCTGCTGCCGACCGCGCTCGGCGACTACGCCGCCAACCTCGCATCGATGTCGGCGCGCTCCGCCGAGGCGGGCGGCGACACCGAGAAGTGGCTGTCGTCGTGGACGATCTTCTACTGGGCGTGGTGGATCTCGTGGACACCCTTCGTCGGCATGTTCCTGGCCCGGATCAGCCGCGGCCGCAGCATCAGGCAGTTCGTCATCGGCGTGATCCTCATCCCGACGACCGTGAGCCTGCTGTGGTTCGTCATCTTCGGCGGCGCGGGCATCGGCCAGCAGCGCGACGGCATCGACATCTTCGGCAGTGGCGAACCCGAGTCGACCCTGTTCGGGATGCTCGGCAACATGCCGCTCGCGGGCCTGTCGTCACTGCTGGTGATGGCACTCGTCGCGATCTTCTTCGTATCGGGCGCCGATGCCGCATCGATGGTGATGGGCACGTTGTCCCAGAGCGGCTCGGTCTATCCGTCGCGATGGGTGGTCGCGTTCTGGGGGCTGAGCACAGGGGCCGTGGCGGTGCTGATGCTGTGGGCCGGCGGCAGCGATGCGCTCAACGGCCTGCAGACGATGACCATCATCGTGGCCGCTCCGTTCGTGATCGTGATGATCGGCATGTGCGTGTCGTTGTTCCTCGATGTCACCCGGGATCCGATGATTGCCGATCTCCGCAAGACGGCGGTCGCCCAGGAACCGTCGGTCAAGGAACCCGCCCCGCAATAACGGTCCGCCAAAGCGCTGGTCGTCGCACACTGGAAATGTGCGGCGACCAGCGCTTTTTGCTGCCGTCGAACGCTGCGGGCGCGCGGCTGCGATTCCCAGGAAATACTGCTGCGTTTCCGCTTGACAAAGGTTTGTGACAGCCCACACACTGTTGCGTATTACGAATCGCGTTTCTCATTACGCGTCATCTCCGCGAAACGAGGAGGCAACAAATGCTCGAAGTATGTCCGCTCTCCGAGTTGCCGCCGGGTGAGTCGGTCCGCGTCGATGCGGAGCCGCCGATCGCCGTCTTCCACACCGAGGACGGTGAGGTGTTCGCCATCGACGACACCTGCTCCCACCAGGACGCCTCGCTCGCGGACGGCTGGCTCGAAGGGTGCGAGGTCGAGTGCCCGCTGCACGCGTCGCGCTTCAACCTGCGCACCGGCGCCGTCGACGCCCCTCCCGCGAAGCTCCCGGTCCGCACCCACGCGGTCGTGATCGAGGACGGCATGATCCGCGTCGAGCTCAGCGACGACAAGCCGAACCTCCCGCCGGACATCCGCGCGCGCCTTGCGCAGGGAAAGCCGTGAAGCACGTCGCCGTCATCGGCGCGTCGCTCGCGGGTCTGTCCGCGGTCCGGGCGCTGCGCGCACAGGGCTTCGACGGCCGGGTCACCGTCGTCGGCGATGAGACGCGACGGCCCTACGACAGGCCGCCGCTGTCGAAGGAGTTCCTCGCCGGTGACATGACCGAGGCCGACCTCGCGCTCGAGGACGACGACGACCTTGCTGCCGAGTGGCTGCTGGGGTCGCCCGCGACGAAGCTCGACACCTCATGCGGCACAGTCGAACTCGCCGACGGGACCCCGCTGCAGGCCGACGGCTTCGTCATCGCCACCGGATCCCGGGCCCGCCGCTGGCCGGGCTGCGAGAGCATGGCCGGTGTCCACGTCATCCGCACCGTCGACGACGCGATCGCGCTGCGGGGCGACCTGCGCCCCGGCGCACAGATGGTCGTCATCGGCGCAGGCTTCATCGGCGCGGAAGTCGCGTCGACCGCCCGCAAGCTCGGCATGAACGTCACCGTCGTCGAGGCGGCACCGACACCGCTGCAGGCGCAACTCGGTTCGCGGCTCGGCGCCGTCGTCGCCGAGGCGCACACGTCGAACGGAACGACGCTGATCTGCGGCGTCGGCGTCGCGGGTCTCACCGGACAGAACCGTGCCCTGCGCGACGGGGGCTGCGCCGACCGCGTCACCGGCGTCGACCTCGCCGACGGCCGCCACCTGCCTGCCGATGTCGTCGTCGTCGGCATCGGCGGTGTGCCGAACATCGAGTGGCTGCACGGCAGTGGGCTCGAGCTCGGCAACGGCGTCCTCTGCGGGTCAGGCGGTGAGACGAACGTTCCGAACGTCGTCGCGGTCGGCGACTGCGCCGCATGGCATGACGCGTCGACGGGAACCGCCCACCGCGTCGAACACTGGACCGGTGCGTTGGAACGTCCCGCGGTCGCGGTGGCGACCCTGCTTGCCGGCGGTGTCCACCAGGGTGCCGTCGTCAAGGCGCCCTACTTCTGGTCCGACCAGTACGGTTCGCGGATTCAGTTCGCGGGCATCGCGCATCCCGACGACGAGGTCACCGTCGAAGAAGGCAGCTGCGACGACCGCTGCTTCCTTGCGGCCTACCGGCGTGACGGCCGGCTGGTCGCGGTCCTCGGCGTCGATCAGCCGAAGCTGTTCACCCGGTGGCGTCGTCAGCTCGCCGCAGTGCCCGTCAGCGTTTGATCCTCACCCCGTCAGCCCCTCAGCCACCCGACGTTCCCAGGAGTGCCATGACCACGTTCGAAGCGGTCCCCAGCCTTCCCGAAAGCCTCATCTCCACCCTGGCCGGCCACTACTACACCGACCCGGAGGTCTTTTCGCTCGAGCAGGAGAAGATCTTCGAGACGATGTGGTTCTGCGTGGTGCGGTCGGCAGACCTCGACAAG
>DATEIG010000536.1:0-6072 GCA_035279185.1 Mycobacterium sp. | reverse complement strand
TCCCCCGGTGCCCATCGTGCTCCGGCGCCTGACGACCCCGTTGACCATCTGCGGTGTCGAGTACCCAGAAAGCCAAATCGTCGGAATCGCGCTGTATGCCCTGCATTTCAATCCCGCGATCTGGACCGATCCCCATAGGTTTGCGCCGGAGCGGTTCGTCGGCAAGCGAGTCTCGCCGTTCTCGTTCGCTCCTTTCGGCGGAGGTAACCGTCGATGCATCGGTGCCGCCCTCGCGGCTTCTGACTTGGCGGTCATGATCGGAACCATCCTTCGGACGCTGGAACTGGAGATGCCCGCGCGCGAGCGCGCCGCTGCTCCGCCGCGCGGCGTGGCGCGTGGAATCGCTGTTGCGCCGGCGCGCGAAATCAACCTCAGAGTGGTCAGACGCCTCGATTCCGCCGCCCCGCGTCGGCCGTCGGTCGAGGTGCCCGCCGTCAAGACCAAGCGCGTCCGACGAGTCCAGCCGACGAGCTCTGTCCCCTGACGCGGAGTAGTCGGCGGCTCTATCGAAGTCGTTCTGCGGGTGTGGGTTTCGGCGTCTGCGCTACGCCGAAGCGCACGTGCGCTACATTGCCGATAGCCAACTGATCAGCCAATCTGTGGGGGTTCGAGTTCAATGGTGTCACCACCTCGGCAGCAGTACCTGCGCGGCTCCGACGGGTACGAGGAGGCGCGGCGGGCCACCGTTTGGAATGGGCTGCTGCCCAACCGGTTTCCCGACGTCATCGTTCAAGCCGAGGACGTCGACGACGTCGTCGCCGCAGTCCGTCAGGCCAACCGTGACAGCCACCGGATCAGCGTGTGCTCGGGCGGCCACAGCTGGGCGGCGAGCCATCTGCGCGACGGCGGCCTCCTGCTCGACGTCAGCCGCATCGATCACTCCACCGTCGACGTGGACGAGAAGGTCGCCGTCGTCGGCCCGGGAAAGATCGGAAGCGTTCTCGCGGCCGAACTCGACAGCGAGGGACTGTTCTTTCCGGCCGGCCACTGCGAAGGCATCTGCGTCGGCGGTTACCTCCTGCAAGGCGGATACGGCTGGAACAGCCGGGTGATCGGACCGGCCTGTGAAAGCGTGATCGGTATCGACGTCGTCACCGCCGACGGCGAGCAACTGTATTGCGACGACGAGAACAATGCCGACCTCTATTGGGCGGCACGGGGTTCGGGCCCGGGTTACTTCGCCGTTGTCACCGCCTTCCACCTTCGGCTTCATCCGAAGCCGCCGGTCTGCGGAAGCTGCCTGTACATCTACCCGGTCGAGGTGGCTGACGAGGTGTTCACCTGGGCGCACTCTGTCAGCCCGCAGATCGACGACAGCGTCGAGCTGCAGATCATCACCTCGAAGAACCTTCCCGCGCTCGGGCTCGACCGCCCCAGCATGGTCGTGGCTTCGCCGGTTTTCGCGCAGTCGGAGGAGCAGGCGGCACAGGCGCTGTCGGTCCTGGGCACCTGCCCGGTCGTCGATCAGGCTCTGGTCAGCGTCCCCTATGCGACGACCGACCTGAAGGGCTGGTACGGCGCCATCATGAGTAATTATCCGACCGGGCACCGCTATGTCGCCGACAACATGTGGACCTCGGCCTCCGCCGAGGAACTCCTGCCCGGCATCCATCGCATCATCGACACGATGCCGCCTCCGCCGTCGCACTTCCTGATGTTCAACTGGAGTCCGTCGGCCGCCCGCGAGTCCCTGTTCTACGGGCTCGAGGATGACTTCAATCTCGCTCTGTACGCGGTGTGGAACGACCCGGCCGACGACGAGCGGTGCATCGAGTGGCCGCGAGCCAACATGGCGGCGATGTCACATCTGGCAAGCGGAGTCGGTCTGGCGGACGAGAACCTCGGCCGCCGCCCGGCGAGGTTCGCCACCGACGACAACATGGCTCGTCTCGATCGCATACGGGAGAAGTTCGATCCCGAAGGACGATTCACCAGCTGGATGGGCCGAGTCTGACGGCGTTCAGAGGCTAACGGGCCCGCGGGTGGGCGCCCGCCCACACCTCGCGCAGCGCGTGCACCGTCACCAGGGTGTAGATCTGCGTGGTCGTGACCGATGCGTGCCCGAGGAGTTCCTGGACGACCCGCACGTCGGCGCCGCCGTCGAGGAGATGAGTCGCGAACGAGTGCCTCAGCGTGTGCGGCGACACCGCCGCGGTGATCCCTGCCCGGTCGGCGGCGTCCTGCAGCACCTGCCATGCGCTCTGCCGTGACAGCCGCCCACCGCGCGCGTTGAGGAAGATGGCCGGGGTGCCTTTGCCGCGTCGGGACAGCTCGGAGCGCCCACGCACCAGGTAGGCGTCCAGCGCCGTGACGGCGGGGCGACCGATCGGGACCAGCCGCTGCTTGCCGCCCTTGCCGCGCAACAGCACCGACCGAGCCTGCGTGTCGATGTCGTCGAGGTCCAGTCCGACGGCCTCGGAGATCCGCGCGCCGGTCGAATAGAGCAGCTCGAGCAGCGCCCGGTTGCGCAGCGACAGCGGCCCGTCGGCCTCGCTGTCACCACCGGCTCCCTCGAGAAGTGCGAGCACTTCGTCGATGGTCAAGCTCTTGGGGAGCCGCCTACTCGGTGTCGGCGGCTTCACGGCGCGCGCCACGTCCAGTTCGGTGACACCTTCCGAGGCGGCGAAGCGATGAAGGCCGCGAACGGCGATCAGCGCCCGCGCCGCAGACACCGCGGACAATGGAGCCGCCCCGCTGTCGGGGTCGCCACGCCGCAGCGCCGCCAGGAAGTCGCTGACATCGGACTCGGTCACCTTGGCCAGGTCGTCGATTCCGCGCGCCGCCAAATGTTCGGCGTAGCGGCGCAGGTCCCGGCGGTAGGAGCTCAGCGTGTTGGCGGCTACCCCGCGCTCGATCGTCAGGTGGTCGAGATAGCCCTGGAGTTGGTCGTCGAGAGCCGGCCGAAACGTCGTCATGACTGTGTCTTCCGACGCGTGAAAGCGGTTGGCCTGTCGACCCATTCGGTGTCGACGGGGCGCAACGACCCCACATCGTTTCTGACAGCGTGCGCGGCGAGGATGCCGCTGACCGCGATGGCGTTGACGATCTCGCCCGACATCACCATGCGCACCGCGTCGTCGAGGGCAAACCAGCGCACCACCAGATCGGCCTCCTCGTCGTGGGCGTCGGGTCTGCCCACATCGGACAGCCCGGTGGCGAGGTACACCCGCACGCTCTCGTCGCTGAAGCCGGGTGCGCTGACCAGGTCGACCAGGACGTGCCAGTCGCGTGCGGCAAAGCCCGCTTCCTCGGTCAACTCGCGCGCGGCGGTGATGTGCGGCGGCTCACCGCCCATGTCCAGCAGCCCCGCGGGCAGTTCCCAGAGGCGTCTACCGACGGGGTGCCGGTACTGGTAGACCATGACGATTCTGCCGTCGTCGTCCATGGCGAGAACGGCGACGGCGCCGTAGTGTTCGACGACTTCGCGGCGGGCAGTGGTGCCGCCGGGCATCCGCACCTCGTCAGCGCGTAACGCGAAAATCTTTCCGACGTAGAGGGTTTCGGAGTCAACGGTCTCGAAGTCGTGTTCAGCCACGGACTTCTGATTTCTCCCGGGCGTCGTCGTTGATCAGCACCGTCTCGTTGTGGTCGGCACCGTTGGCCCGCTGCTCGGGGATCTCCACCGGCAGTCGCTCTGCGGCCTTGAAGTCCAGCGCGGCCCCGATCAGGGCCACGAACAGCGGATGCGGTCGGGTCGGCCGACTCTTCAACTCGGGATGCGCCTGCGTGCCCACGAGGAAGGGGTGCACATCGGATCCATACTCGACGAACTCCACCAGGTGGCCGTCGGGTGAGGTGCCGGAGAACGTCAGCCCGCTCTCGGCGATGCGGTCACGGTAGGCGTTGTTGACTTCGTAGCGGTGCCGGTGTCGCTCCGACACCTCGGTCGCCCCATACGCCTGCGCGACAATGGATCCCGGCTCGAGCACGGCCGGGTAGGCGCCGAGCCGCATGGTGCCGCCGAGATCAGCGTCGCCGGCGACGGCGTCGCGTTGATCGGCCATCGTCGAGATCACCGGATCCGATGTGGCGGGATCGAATTCCGCTGAGTTCGCGCCCGCGATGCCCACCGACCTGGCGGCCTCGATGACTATGCACTGCAGTCCGAGGCAGAGCCCGAGCACCGGCAGGCCGCGCTTGCGGGCGTAGCGGATGGCGCCGATCTTGCCCTCGATGCCCCGGATGCCGAAACCGCCGGGGATCAGCACGGCGTGCACGTCGTCGAGTTCGGCGGCGGCGCCACTGTCGATCTCGCAGTCGTCGGAGGCCACCCATCGCATCTCCACCTTGGCTCGGTGCTTGAAGCCCCCCGCGCGCAACGCCTCCGCGACCGACAGGTAGGCGTCGGAGAGGTCGATGTACTTGCCAACCAACGCCACCCGCACTGTTTCGCGTGGCTCGTGTACCCGCTGCAGGAGATCGTTCCACTGCGTCCAGTCGACGTCGCGGAACGGCAGGTTCAGCCTGCGCACCACGTAGGCGTCGAGTTCTTCGCGGTGTAGCACCTTGGGGATGTCGTAGATCGACGGCGCATCCGGGGTCGAGATGACCCCGTCGATGTCGACGTCGCACATCAGCGCGATCTTGTTCTTCAGCGGTTCGGGGACGTCGCGGTCGCAGCGCAGGATCAACGCGTCGGGGGTGATACCGATGCTGCGCAGGGCGGCGACGGAGTGCTGGGTGGGTTTCGTCTTCAGCTCCCCCGACGGCGCCATGAACGGCACCAGGGAGCAGTGCAGGAAGAAGCAGTTCTCCCGGCCGACCTCGTGGCGCACCTGGCGCGCGGCCTCCAGGAAGGGAAGCGACTCGATGTCGCCGACGGTTCCACCGATCTCGGTGATCACCACATCGGGCCGGTTCCCGTCGGCGTCGGGTTCGGCCATCGCGAGGATGCGGCTCTTGATCTCGTCGGTGATGTGCGGGATGACCTGGACGGTGTCACCGAGATACTCGCCGCGGCGCTCCTTGGCGATGACCGATGAATACACCTGGCCAGTGGTCACATTCGCCGATCCGGACAGGTTGCGGTCGAGGAACCGCTCGTAGTGGCCGACGTCGAGATCGGTCTCGGCGCCGTCCTCGGTGACGAACACCTCACCGTGCTGGAACGGGTTCATCGTGCCCGGATCGACGTTGAGGTACGGGTCGAGCTTCTGCATGGTGACCTGCAGGCCGCGGGCTGTCAGCAACTGACCGAGACTCGACGCGGTGAGACCCTTCCCCAGCGAAGACACCACGCCACCACTGACGAAGAGGTGCTTGGTGGCGGTTTGCGGGTGCTTGCGTAGAGCTGGCAAGAGCAACCTCCGTGACGACGGGCAGGACATGGCAATGACGATCTGGGGCCTGCCGACCCACGGAACTCCACATTAACACCGACCCCGACAGGGCGTCGTTGACGCGCCGGGCGGTGCGGGCTATTGCGGGACCGTCACCGAGGCGGCACCCTGCCCGACGCCGTACTGTCCGGGCCGTCCGCCGTTGATCAGGTCCTGCAGCGCCAGCACCGAGGTGATCCGCCCTGAGGCGGCGTCGATGTCGTCGACCGTGCTGACCGACGACGCGAGCGCCGCGTCCGACCGGGTCACGGCCACGGCGGCGGTGCCCGACGCGGTGCCGTCGCGGCCGGCGAGGACGGTGCCCGACCCGTGGGGGGCCAACCCCGCGGCGAAGCGCGCGACCGTGGCGCCCTTGTTGCCGGCTTCGTCGCCCAGTTCGCCGCCGGTGACGATCAGCGCCGTGTTGGCGGCGCCGACCCGGTCGTCGCCGTAGGTGATGAACCCGGTGTCCCGCAATGCGGTGAGCACGGTGTCGCGCTGCTGGTCGTCGACCGCGGGCACCTTGGGGTCCCGGTTGATCAGGAGCGCGATGCCGAGGAGGTCACCGGCCTGAGAGCCCTGGTCGACGAACTGGGTGCTCAGTTGGGCCCCCGCGGGCACGATCGGCGAGTTCACCACCGACAGGAGCTTCTCGGCGGAGTTGGCGTTGACGAACTCGTCGGTGAGCGCGACGGTCCCGCTGACCGTTCCGCCCGCGGCCCCGACCATCCGCGACAGCGACTCGACGTCGTCG